>JAFWBH010000158.1 GCA_017507205.1 Clostridia bacterium | reverse complement strand
AGTGATTACGCCAGCAGAGGCAAAAGCCATTGTAAAAGCGTGGTATACAGCAGAATATGAAGGTGGCAGACACCAACGTCGCCTTGACATGATTGCAGACATAGAAAAGAAATACAATAAGTAAGCTATAAAGGAACTGGCTTGTCAGTTCCTTTTTGTTTAAAAGATATGACAGAAACAAAAATTGATGTAAGCTTTGATTTTACAACAGACACACCATCTTATTGGGAAAATTATTGGGATAGCGAAATGGGCAAGTCATCGGCTGATCCTGATATATTGAGCAAGAAGATGAGAGAGTATCATAAATTGGTGTGGTCAAAAGAATTGCCAAATGGTAGCTTTCTAAATCTTAAATTTGGGACAGCCACCCAATATTTGACATGGAATGAATTTAGATTTGGCAGTGATAGTATTGCGACAAGCTTTAGAAATAAGCGAAATGAATCACTCATAAAAAAAGTAATAAGTGCTGTGCCAAATTACAAAGAATTTATTGAAAGCTACGTGAGAAAAACTTATACAATTGGTGGAGTTATCATTTTCCCAAAGATGATGGGTGGAATAAACCAGACTCGAGGATGCAATCACAAAATTAGAGATAGATTCGATTTAACATTGGAGTGTATAAGAAGATATTACAACAACGATGACTCGCCACTTTATGAAGCTTTGTTGAGAAATAAAAAATTCTTTGACTTGTTTCTAGATTTCAAAGGATATGTAGATTTTTTCTTTTTGCAAGACCTTGTTGACGAAGATTATAACCATGTCAATTTTTTGATAGGGAATGGTAGCTTTGAAGATAGTCCAATTCCAAGAGATGTAAGCGAATATTTGCTGTGGATAGAAAAACAAATGCAATTTGTGGAAAAGAGAAACAATCGCATAAAGCAGCATTTTGATTTAAAAAGCAATTGATTGATGACGCCTAGTTGAGTAGATTAAGACACAAATCACACCACAATGCACACAGCGTATGCAATTCATGAAAGCTTAGCCTTCAATTCATGGAGCATAGCGAGAATTCATGAAATCTAAGTTTTCAATTCATTAAAAAAGGCACTCGTTTGAGTGCCTTTCATTCATTGTGCCAATTTGAAAAGGAGCATCCACAGTAGTCCTGACGATAGAGGTCAAGCTCCTTGCTTTTTTTGATTGAACGGAGAAAACCGTCCTTTTTTTTGAAATCGCTTTCAAGATACTGCACCTTGTATTTGTCGCCAAGCTTGTTGCCTATCTCATTGATTAGCCTTGCGTTTTTGTGTGGACTCACTGTGAGAGTGGTTGCAAAACAATCAAACTCATCCTTGTGGTCATTTAAATACAGGGCAGTTTTTTCAAGGCGAAGGTCAAAGCAGGCAGTGCAACGAGAGCCACCTTCCTTTTCGTTTTCAAGCCCTTTGATGAAGTCAAGATATTCAGTTTCATCTTGCTCGGGGACAATCAGCTTGACAGAGGGATAATTCACAATCAGCTGTTTAAGTGCTTCAAGACGCAGGTTAAACTCCTCTTTTGGTTGAATGTTTGGATTGTAAAAGAAAGCAGTGACGTCAAAATGCTCCGTCAAATAATCAATGCTTCCACAAAAGCATGGGGCACAGCAGACCTGCAAAAGAAGCCTTGGCTTTTCAGTTGAAAGGATGTCGTCAATCTTCATAAATTCATTATAGCACTTGCTGAAAAATACTGCAAGTTTTATTGACTCGGTGTGGTGGACACACTTGAACATTTGAAACAAAAGTTTCAAAATATAGACAAAATAAAAATTTGGGGTTGAGAGTCTTGAAGATGTGTGCTATAATATATATTAATCATAAAAAGGAATATATAATTATGGAAAATCAAGTGGTATTGAAAGCGCAAGCCATCACCAAAACCTTTGAGGGTGGCACATCAACCGAGGTGTTGAAGGGCATTGATCTAGAAGTGAGAGAGGGCGAATTTGTTGCCATTCTTGGCGAGTCAGGCTCAGGAAAGTCAACGCTCCTTTATATCCTTGCTGGCATTGACACTGCCACCAGTGGAGAGGTTGAGCTTGTTGGCAAAAATCTCACAGCTGTCAAGGATGATGACCTTGCTTTATTGCGTCGCAGAGAGGTTGCATTTGTCTATCAATATGACAACCTTGTGCCTCATCTTACTGCTTATGAAAACATAACTCTGCCTCTTCTTCTTAACAAGAAAAAGGAAGCCGATTTCAAGGATAGAGTGCTTGCTCTTTGTGATGAGCTTGGCATTGGTGACAGGCTCAAAAATCTCCCCAGTGAGCTGTCT
>JAFWBH010000157.1 GCA_017507205.1 Clostridia bacterium | reverse complement strand
GCCTGAACAAGAATATGTTCAAGAAGAAGTTGTGCTTCAAGAAGAAGTCCTCTTTGAAAGTGAAGCATATGGCAATGCTCAGCCTGATGCAGGCATGGGCACAACAGTCTGCAAGACTGTTGGCATTGGTGGTCCTGTTCCTATTATAGCTCCCAAAAACAACACCATCCAATTGCAACCCATCATCGTTCCTATGGCAGTTGTGCCTTATATGAGCCAAGACTGTGATGTCCTTCAAACAGAGGGAACCCAGCTTGTTGAGGAATATGACACTGCAGCATCTGATTTCAGCAGAATGGAAGCAGAGCAACAGGTTGAAAAGAGCAAGAAGTCACAAAAGGCTGGCGCAAGAGCAGCATCATTCTTTATGTTCCTTCTTTCAGGCCTTGTTGTTGTGGCATATATGCTTGCATACTTCAAGCCCGAAGTCTTCACTCTCAACTTTGGCAAGGACCTCAATGTCATCGGTCAAATTGTTGATTGGGCAAAGGGAACAGCTCCTGCAGATATGGCAACAACCATTCTCCACGCAGTATGCTTCGGACTTGCTGGCATCACAGCAATCACAACACTCATCACATTGTTCGTTGGCAAGCTTCCCACAGGCTTTGTGCTTACACTCTCACTCCTTTCAGCATTGGCAATTGATGGAGCACTCATCTACAACGCAGTGGTTGCAACAAAGGACGGTGCAGAATTCGTTGCAAAGGAATGGATGGAATATATGATCGTTGCAGGCATCGCAACACTCCTGTTCATCATCAGCATCATTGTTCAGGTTGCGCTCCACAGAAAGAAAAACTTATACGAAGACGACTTCGGTTCACAAAATCTTATCTAAAAACAGACGGGGCTGAAAAGCCCCGTTTTCATATTGAAATAAATGTCATTACGGATTGTATCTTTGGCAAGTGGGAGCAAAGGAAATTGCGCCCTCATATATTCCGACAATACGGCAATACTTTGTGATGCAGGCATTCCCATCACTCGCATCAAGGAAAGGTTGCAGTCTGTCGGTTTTTGTCTTGACGCTATTTCTGGCGTTGTGGTCACTCACGAGCATAGCGACCATATTTGCGCCCTTCCACGTGTCTCAAGAGCTGTGCCCTTGTATGCCCATCCATTGACAGCAAAAGCCATCTACGACAGGCAGAAGGGGCTTTTAAACTACAAGAGAGTAGACTTTTATGACAACGGCTTCTATATCGGAGATATAGAGGTCATTCCTTTCAGAATATCACACGATGCCACCTATCCTCTTGGCTACACCTTTAAGTGTGGCAACAGCAGAATAAGCATTGCAACAGATATGGGTATTGTGGCAGGCAGTGTGTTCAACAACATCAAGGACAGCCAGGTTGTTCTCCTTGAATCAAACTATGACGAGAATATGCTGAAAAATGGGCCATATGATCAAAGGCTCAAAGCACGTATTTTGTCAAGCAAGGGGCATCTGAGCAATGTTATGGCAGGTGAAATGGCAGTGCGTCTTGCAGGTGGCTGTCTTGAAACCATGGTCCTTGGACATTTAAGCGACACCAACAACACTCCTGAGCTTGCTCTCTCCACAGTCAGAGGCTGTCTTGGGGACAAGTGTGATGGGGTCAGAATAGAAGTGGCTCTTCAACACGAAAGGAGTCAAATATTTGAGGCTTATGAGAAATAGAATTTTGGCAAGCGAAGGCGCATCAACATATATGTTGGGGCTTTGTGGAGCATCACTCCTTGGAAGCTTTATCATACGCCTTTTGGCAGGTAGAGTTGGTTATTTTTATGGAATGCCAGTGGAAAAATGGGTGGGCTATGCAATTATGCAGGTCGGCTTAATCGCAGTTGTGTTCATTATGGGCGCAATCAGAAAATATGATCCCATCAAGGTTGCAAGGCTTCGTCCATCAACCAACTGGAAGCAATATGTTCTGTTGCCCTTTATTGCAATATTCACCATCATGGCATTTTTGCCTTTGGCAAATTGGTTTGCAGAGCTGCTTACTCTTATAGGCTATCGTGGAGCAGGAGTGTCTGTGCCAGATTTTGACAACGTAGGCATCTATTTCCTCGCTTTGTTCGTCATGGCAATGCTTCCGGCGTTTGGTGAGGAATTGCTTTGCAGAGGTATGCTTCAAACGGGGCTTAATACAAGAAGTGTTGGCTTTGGCATATTTATGTCAGCCTTCTTCTTCAGCTTTATGCACGCCAATCCCCTTCAAACAATACACCAATTTGGATTGGGTGTTGTGCTTGCAGTGGTCTACATCTTGTCCGGCTCATTGCTCCCTTGCATACTTCTTCATTTCCTCAACAATTTCATCACATTGACAATCACAGCATACATTCCCGAGATAGAGCTTGCCATAGTATCTCTTGGCAACTGGAACTATCTCACAGGCACAGCCAGCATCATTGTTGGACTTTTCGGATTGGCAATTTTGCTGTATATATACTATCGTGTGGGTGAAAATAAAAAAGCACCCATATATAAGGTCTTTGAGAACAATGTTATATTCGAGGATTATTCAATCACCGTCACAGCAGAGGGTGAAGAGAAGAGGTCAAACCCATTCCTTGATACAATGAGATTTGTTGGCTCACTTTTTACAAAAAGAGGCTGGCAAAGGATTGCAAGGACTCTGTCAGACAAAATGGATGTCCCTGACATTGGCAAAAGACAATCAATGGTCACCGTCTGGCTTGCAACAGGCTTTGCAGTTCTATACTGGGTGCTCAACTTTATTTTGGGATTTATTTGATTATGACAAAAAGGCATAGAACAGGCTTAATCTATTTTATTGTCATCATTGCAACACTGCTTTTACGCATATCTGTGTATGAGGGTGTGGAGAATAATGTTGGCATTGAGCTTGACCACTATTTCACCATAATGGCGCAAATAGTGTGTTTCTTTTTGTTGCCCTTAATATTATATTTTATATTCACAACAAAAGACAAAAATTACCAATTGAGCAGTTTATCTGACGATTTTGGCTTCAAAAAGGTCAGTTTTTGTCATTTGCTCCTTACAATTGTCATCTGTATATGTATGATTTATCTCGCCACAATCATATCTGTTGTGTGGAGTGCAATTCTTCAGCTTTTGGGCTATACATCATCAAGCAGTGGCACCGAATACACCAGTGTCGGAGTGCTTATCCTTGAATTGTTTATGACAGCAGTCCTTCCTGGCTTTTGTGAGGAGTTCACCCACAGAGGTCTTTTGTTCTATGGCTATCGTGACAGTGGCTTTAAGGTGGTCATTGTGTCAGCACTGCTGTTTTCACTTATGCACCAAAACATTCGTCAGACGGGATACACCTTCTTTGACGGCATAGTCATAGCATTGCTGTTTTATTACACAGGTTCAATTTGGCCGGGCATTCTTGTTCATTTCTTAAACAATGCCTATGCTGTTCTTTCAGGATATTTCAACATCAACGGCTTCATTGGAAACTTTATGGGCGAGCATCCCGTTATCACCATCGTCCTCGGAAGCCTATTCTTTATTCTGTCATCGGGCGCAATGTTTTTCAGCTTTTGGAAGCTTCGCAGAGATGCAGTCAAAAAGGGTGTCATACAGGACAAGCTTTTTGCACCAGCCACAGAAATGGCCTTACCTCTTCACAAGGATGTCTATTTTATCGTCATAGTGATTTTGGGTGTGGTGGCAACAATATTTTCATTGGTGTGGGGTATTTTGCGATGAAAATCAATCTTATTGCCATTGGCAAAATAAAAGAAAACTATATTATTGAAGGCATCAAGGAGTATGCCAAGCGTATATCTCGTTTTGCAGAATTCAACATTGTTGAGCTTCCAGATGCGCCTCAAAGCAAAACCCCCGAGGAGCAGTCGGATATAGAGGGCAAACGTCTTCTTGAAAAGGCAAAAGGGGTCATCGTCATCCTTGACGGCAAGGGCAAAAACCTTTCAAGCGATGGGCTTGCCTCGTTTATAGAAAAAAAATGTATTGAGGGCAGTGGCGAGTTTTCCTTCCTCATTGGTGGAAGTCACGGACACAACTCATCAACCAAAGCAAAAGCAGACCTTCTTTTATCCTTTGGTGCCATGACCTTCCCCCATCAATTATTCCGTTTAATGCTCACCGAGCAAATTTACAGGGCTTTGAGTATTAATGGGAATCTTCCTTACCACAAGTAAAGAATGTGCTATTTGGCGATTCACTGTGTCAGGCACTATGCAGCAATTCTCACATACAAGGAGTATGCTTCGACCTGTTGCAAACGCACCTTCCTTGTGACTCATCCAAATATCCCATTTTTTAAGTGCTTTTCACCAGTGCAATAGTGAACAAGTCAAGATTGCTTATTTGGCGATTTGCTGTGTCAGGCACTATGCAACAATTCTCACATACAATGAGTATGCTACGACCTGTTGCAGACGCACCTTTCTTGCAACTCATCCAAATATCCCATTTTTCAAGTGCACGCATCAAGCGTGTGCGCGCGCGATAAAAATATGTTGACAAAATAGACAATATCGTATATATTAATATTACAAAAAGCAATCCAAAACGATGACCTCGGTCGGAGTGTAAGACGGCGACATAATCATCTCTGCACAGGGTGCAGTGTTCCATTGACTTTTATGCCATCGTCTTTGCGGTGGCATTTTTTGTACGGAAAAAGGAGAATACTATGAAAAGAATTG
Organism: Clostridia bacterium; assembly: GCA_017507205.1. Lineage (GTDB taxonomy): Bacteria > Bacillota > Clostridia > Christensenellales > CAG-917 > RGIG4097. Next base: position 73 of record JAFWBH010000157.1, on the reverse strand, counting down.
GAGTGATTGGCATTGTAATCAAAGGAGATAGAGCAGTGGCAGTGGAGATGCAAAAGGTCCTTGGTGACTTTGG
>JAFWBH010000156.1 GCA_017507205.1 Clostridia bacterium | reverse complement strand
CGTTTTCTTCATAGAACTTGTTCAATGCATCATCGTCATAGAAATAGAACTCTTGCTTGCCCTTTGAAAGCTTGTAAAGAGGGGGTTGAGCAATATAAACGTGGCCGTTTTCAATGAGAGGACGCATGAAACGGAAGAAGAATGTAAGCATAAGGATACGAATATGGCTTCCGTCAACGTCTGCGTCGGTCATGCAGATGATTCTGTCATAACGGAGCTTGCTTTCATCGTAATCTGCGTTGATGCCACAGCCAAATGCTGTGATCATTGCCTTGATTTCTTCGTTTTCAAGGACCTTGTGGAGTCTTGCCTTTTCAACGTTCAAGATCTTGCCTCTGAGAGGAAGAATTGCTTGGAATCTACGGTCACGACCTTGCTTTGCACTGCCACCTGCTGAGTCACCCTCAACAAGATAGATTTCACAGTGCTTGGGATCCTTGTCTGTGCAGTCTGCAAGCTTGCCAGGAAGAGTTGTTGATTCAAGAGCACTCTTGCGTCTTGCAGTTTCTCTTGCTGCCCTTGCTGCCTCTCTTGCTCTTTGTGCTGTGATTGTTTTGAGGATAAGCTCTTTTGCCTCTCTGGGATGCTCTTCAAGATATGTGCCAAAGCCTTCAATAACGCCCTTAGACACTGCTGCACGCATACTGCTGTTGCCAAGCTTTGTCTTGGTTTGTCCTTCAAATTGAGGCTCTGCCAGCTTCACTGAAATGATTGCTGTAAGACCTTCTCTCACGTCCTCTCCGGAGAGCTTGTCTGAGCCTTTCAGGATGCCCATACGTGTGCCATACTCGTTGATGACCTTTGAAAGTGCTGATTTGAAGCCTTCAAGGTGTGTGCCACCTTCTTCGGTGTTGATGTTATTTGCATATGCAAGGATTGTGTCTGAATAGCTGTCATTGTATTGCATTGCAACCTCAATCTCGCTATCAACATATTTTGCATCAAAATAAATGACGTTTTCAAAGATGGTTTCCTTTGTCTTGTTGAGGCTTTCAACAAATGAAACAATACCACCCTCGTAGCAGAATACCTCTCTCTTTTCAGGCTCAACTCTCAGATCTGCGATTTCAATTGTAAGACCCTTGTTGAGATATGCAAGCTCACGAAGGCGTGTCTTGATTGATTCGTAATTGAAGTCAAGTGTTTCAAAGATTTCTGCATCAGGATAGAATGTGATCACTGTGCCTGTTGTGTCTGCATCGCCAACAACTGAAAGGGGACGCTCTGCAACACCACGATTGAAACGGACTCTGTGGAGCTTTCCGTTTTGTCTGACCTCGGCAACAAGCCATTCAGAAAGTGCGTTGACACAAGACACACCAACGCCGTGCAAGCCACCGGAGATCTTGTAGCCTCCGTTGCCAAATTTTCCACCTGCGTGAAGCTTTGTGAGAACAACCTCAACTGCAGATCTGCCCTCTGTGGGGTGAATGCCTGTGGGGATGCCTCTGCCGTTGTCTGTGACACGCACTGCGCCGTCACTAAGGATTTCAACAGTGATGTGTGTGCAGTAGCCAGCAAGTGCCTCGTCAATTGAGTTGTCAACAACCTCGGTCACCAAGTGGTGCAAGCCTCTTGTGTCTGTTGAGCCGATATACATACCAGGACGCTTTCTGACAGGATCAAGACCTTCAAGCACCTGAATATCGGATTCATTGTAGCTGTGTTTTACCTCTTCCATTTTTCCTCCTAATACTTATATAAGCAGTTAGTAAATTTATTTACATTATAATAAATATATTTTATTATAACTATTAATTAATTAAAATGCAAGTATTTTTTTATGATTTTTGTGTATAAACCAAAGGTTTTCCACAGCTTTTTGACAGATTTTCCACAAAATAGGGGCTGTAAATCAAGTTCTCGCGACATTTTGTCCACAAAAGCCGATGCATTCCTCATCTTTTCTGCCAATATCCTTATAGGATATCTCCCACCTTATTCCCCTTAAAGCCACTCTCGGTCTTTGTCATATTTGACTGCTCTCCTTGTTAGTATTTTTTGTGTGGAGCGTGTTGTGAGTTCTGCCCTCACGCCTCTCTCGGTGCTTATACAAAGGATGGAAGAAAAAAATAAGCAATGCGAGAGTGTTCTGCTATTTGTAAACTAAACACGCATATAGGGTTTGTGGTCTTTCCCACCGTCACAGGTCTTTCCCTGTCGCCATAATGGAAGGATTAAAAATGTGCATAAAAAAACCACCCTTGCTTGCACAGAGGAGT
>JAFWBH010000012.1 GCA_017507205.1 Clostridia bacterium | reverse complement strand
GACATAGCCATTTTTGGTGCAGATGAAGGGACTTGAACCCATATGAAAAAAGCTTTCACTAGAACCTGAATCTAGCGCGTCTGCCAATTCCGCCACATCTGCGTGTCTTGTATTTTACAAAATTCACCGCTTGTTGTCAATCTATTTTGCCGATTTTTCAATATTGACAGCCCACACACTATATGATAAACTTGATTTATAAAACTTTGGGGGGGGTAATTGTATGGCCAATATGATCTTAAAAAACAATCTAAATGACTTTCAACTTGTCATCAACGATGACTTCATCATCTATCAAGACTTGAAAAGACGCTTTGAAGTAAAATTCCCTTACAGCAATATTGACTTTGTTTCCTTTGACAAGCTGGAAAAAGGAACTGGCTGGACAAGACGCTTGGGAGTCACCATTGAATTGATTAGACCTCAAAGCGGTTTGACCGAGCCTTATATTGATATGATTTTTGAGGGCTGTTTTATGGATTACGATATTGCCAGAATTGAACAGTTCATTGACGAGAAAATTGACTAAAATTCATCAAACGAACATTTTATGCATACTAAAAGCGGACTTCAAGTCCGCTTTTGATTGTTTTTCTATGTCTTAATCTGTTCGCTCACCAAGGCAAATTGATTTGGATTGGTGGGTTGACGGTGGAAGGTTGTCAACCATTTTGACGATATTTGCAAATTTACGATTTCAGAGATTTCTCTCTTTGCAAATGGAGATTTGTGTGGTATAATTATTGTATGGTGTATTTAGAGGAGCATTTGGACAGATATCCTTTGATGACGACACAGGATGTTGTCAAGCTTTTTATGCAAGGCATTCTTGGCCCTGCACATCTTGTGGGGCAAATTGACGATGTGCTCGGTCGTGTCACTGCTGAATATGAAAGGATCAAGAATTTAGACATCTCTTATCCCGTTGTTGAAATGATCAGCGACAATTATGCACGAGTTTACCTCAAGCCATACTTTGAGATGACTCAGGATTTTCTTCCGTTGGTGACTGCCTTCAAGGAGTCGGCAGTAATTGGCGACAAGGCACTTCTCTACACCTCTCTTGAAGAAATTAAGTGTCGCTTTGATGAGGAGTTCATTGACCAATATATCAAGTCTGGAAACATACTCATTTCCCACTCCAACCAATACCGTGAAGCATATCAACCACATTACTTGGTGGTGAAAAGGTGCTTCCTTCAAAATCTAGAACTTACAATTTGAGGTGACAATATGAAATCAAAGGTTTACTTTTCAAAGGAAATATCTCCTGCAAGTGTATTGAAGCTTTACAAGGCTCTTGACTTTGAGCTGAAAGGAAATGTTGCTGTCAAGGTCCACTCTGGCGAGCCTGGCAATCAAAACTTCTTGCGCCCTGATTTTTGGAGAGATATAATCAATTATGTTGGTGGCACTGTGGTAGAATGCAACACTGCATATGCTGGCAAGCGCAACACAACTGAGGCACATCTTGAAACCTTCAAGCTTCACGGCTGGGATGAATTCCCCATTGAAATCCTTGACGCAGAAGGCCCCGACACTATCCTTGAAATGAAGGGCAATATAATCCAAAAAAACTACGTTGGCAAGGGTATGGCAAAATACAATTCAATGCTGGTGCTGTCACATTTCAAGGGACATCCCATGGGTGGCTACGGTGGAGTAATCAAGCAATTGTCAATTGGGTGTGCATCCTCATACGGCAAGGCATACATTC
>JAFWBH010000155.1 GCA_017507205.1 Clostridia bacterium | reverse complement strand
TTGAACGCAGTCTTGACAGTGAGAGGTGGTCAAGCCAACAGTCATAAGGGCAAGGGTTGGGAGCAGCTGACCGACAGCATAATACGTCATCTCAACCAAAGCGACACCCCTATCGTGTATCTTTTGTGGGGTGCAAATGCAAGGAGCAAGAAGGCTCTCATCACCAATCCAAAGCACTTGATTTTGGAGTGTGCGCACCCATCACCACTCAGCGCATACAACGGATTTTTTGGTTGCAGACATTTCAGCAAGTGTAAAGCTTATTTGACACAAAACGGACTTAAACCTATTAATTGGCAAACATAAACTGCCAATTTGGGCAAAATACAAAATTTCAATCACATACATACAACATCAAAGAGGAATACAATCATGACCGAGCAAGAGATCGCAAGAATAAACGAATTGGCAAGAAAATCAAAGGCACCCGAGGGCTTGACACCCGATGAAAGAATTGAGCAGAGCCAGCTCAGAAGAAAGTATATTGACAGTGTTGTAGGCAACCTTCGTGGCAACCTTGACAGCACCAAAATTCAACGCCCAGACGGCACAATCACCCCTCTCAAAAAAGACAAGAAATAATTTGTCCTGCATTTATGCAACAAAAAACCCAGTCAACCGACTGGGTTTTGTTTTAATTTATGATTTTGAGTTTCTTATCAAGCCATTTAAGTTTCAATGCCTTTTCTGTTTCTGCTCTAAGCTCATTTATTTCGTCTTAATGATGAATACTCTTCCTCATTACAATATAATTTCATATTTGTAATCTTTCATGACGATGTCTGTTCCTCTTTTTTTGTATGTGCTTTCACCAACGATTTTTCCACCACATTTTTGAGCAACACGGTTGGACGCAGTGTTTTCTTGTCCAACAAAAATGGTCACTTTCTCTGCCCCTTGGCCACGAGCATAATCTATCATACCTTGGGCAATTTCGGTTGCATAGCCCTGACACCAAAATTTTTTATGGACACAATAAGCAATGTCATATGTTTTTTTGTCCTCACTTATTATAAAGCTGCATGTTCCTACTCGTTCTAATGAATCCTTGAAAACAGGAATCAAATAACAACACTCGTCATCTTCGCCCAAGCCTTCAAGCATTTTTAAATATTCATCATCTATATCTTCCTTGGCTTCGTCAGGCAAATATTGGCCCATCTCTGGATTATTCCAAATCCCATATGCCCACAAAGCATCATCTTTTGTGAAGCCTCTCAACAAAAGTCTTGATGTTTCAATATCATTTATCTTCATAAATGTCTCCGTAATATTCTATTTGCCACTCAACCTGTCGAAGCTTGCTTGACCATTTCATCAAATTTCTACAATAAGAGTGCTTTCTTTGCCGGAAGGGGTTTCTTTTATAATTTTGCCATTCTCAAATAGCGCCGAGCCACCCTTTGCCATTTCATCACCCTCTATATCGGTGCAGACTGAATTGACATACAGCACCTTTGCAAAGAGTTTTCCTGCCTGCTCTGCATATTCATATTTTTCAGTGGTATTCCATTTATGGCTGTTGAAATCAGTATATACCGGCCAAAACACGACATCGGGGCAACAAGCATTGACTTTGTCAATGTTGTCATCATACCACAGGTCACCACACAGACCAACCACAACCTTTTTGCCCATATATTCAAAGGCGTGGAATCCATCGCCCTCACGATAATTGCCACCTGCGTATTCTTCCTTCCAGCCTACTGACACACGGCGATATACGTCAACAACTACACCCTCGCCATTTATGGTGATTTGAGAGCTGTAAATAGTGTCGCCGTCTTTTTCTATAAACCCAAAGGACACTCCGACATTGTGGTCCTTGGCAACCTTGCAAATTTCTTTGATGACTTTATCATCTCGTTTTATGGCCACATCCATATCATGTTCCACATC
>JAFWBH010000154.1 GCA_017507205.1 Clostridia bacterium | reverse complement strand
TGCCTTTGTAAGCTCTGTTTTGCCAACTCCTGTCGGTCCAAGGAATATAAATGAGCCTATGGGACGCTTGGGGTCCTTGAGCCCTGCTCTTGCACGCTTGATTGCCTTTGCAACAGCGCTAACTGCCTCATCCTGACCAACAACCCTCTTGGCAAGCACATCCTCAAGGCGAGCAAGCTTTTCACTTTCACCTTCGGTGATGCGCTTCACAGGGATGCCTGTCCAGCCAGAAACTATCTCTGCAATTTCATCCTCGCCAATTGACAGCTTGATGTCCTTGCACTTTTCTCTCCATTCAATCTCTGCCTTTTCCTTTTCTTCAATGAGTGCATCTCTCTCTGCCTTCAGCTTGTCTGCCTTTTGATATTGCTCACGGCGTGATGCCTCACTCTTGTCAAGCTCCACTTGCTTGATTTTGTCCTCTAATGCACGGATTTCAGGAGGAGTTGTGTAGTGTATGATCTTCTTCCTTGATGCTGCCTCGTCAATAAGGTCAATTGCCTTATCAGGCAAAAATCTGTCTGTAATATATCTATCAGACAAAATTGCAGCAGATGAAATGGCTTCATCTGTGATTTCAACCTTGTGGTGATTTTGATATTTTTCACGCAGTCCTTCAAGAATTTCAATTGTATCGCTGACGGTTGGTTGCTCAACCAATATTGGTTGAAACCTGCGTTCTAACGCAGCATCCTTTTCAAAATACTTGCGATATTCGTCAATGGTGGTGGCACCGATTGTCTGCAATTCACCTCTTGCAAGCATAGGCTTCATAATGTTGGCGACATCAAGTCCACCCTCTCCTGTTGCACCAGCCTTGAGTATGGTGTGAATTTCATCAATAAACAGAATGATATTGCCCTTTTCTTGAACTGCCCGAAGTGCGTTTTTCAATCTTTCTTCAAAATCGCCACGATATCTTGTGCCGGCAACCATACTTGTCACATCAAGTGAGAATATGATTTTGTCGCGAAGGACATCGGGCACCTTGCCCTCTACGATTGCCTGTGCAAGTCCGTCAACAATGGCCGATTTGCCTACACCAGGTTCGCCTATGAGGATAGGATTATTCTTTGTTCTGCGACAGAGGATTTGTATGATGCGTTCAATCTCCTTACCTCTGCCAATGACAGGGTCAAGGCGTCCTTCCTTTGCCTTTTCGTTGAGATTTGTGCCAAAGTCATCAAGCTCTTCACCAAGTGAATTTGCCTTTTTTTGCTCTCTTGCCTGCTCCTTTCTTTGTCCTCTTGGAGATGAGGTGGGCATATCTGCCTTTGACATAAATGCTTCTGGGGACACATTGCCACCAAAAGCCATTGACAAAAAGTCTGAAAGGATATCGTCTATGGTTGAGGGTGCCTTTCTTTTTGAATCGGCCTTGCCACCATTTATGATAAAATCATAAAGCTGTCTTTGAAGGGTTGAAATTTCAACACCTCTTGACTCAATAAGCTTCACTGCCACAGATGATTTGTCATCAATGAGGGCATACAGAAGATGCTCTGTGCCTACCTGAGATGAGTGGAGCTGTTCTGCCACATATTTTGCACCATCTATGGCACGCTGTCCTCTTGAGGACATTTCAACAGTTGATCTGACAACTCTTGCTGTAAAATAGCCAACAAGATACTCTGCCGTGATTCCATATTGATGGAGAAATTTGCTTCCTCTGCTGTTGGTCATTGCTGTAATTCCATACAGCAAATGCTCGGTGCAAACCATTCCACCTGTTTTTGTTGCAAGACTGCCTGCAACGTCAAGGGCTTTTTTAAAGCTAACGGAAAATTCCATTAAATAACCTCCGAGAGAATTTCACGCACCAGCTTTGCCCTTGTTATATCTCGGACAGATGGGGCGCATTCTCCAATTTTCAATGTAAGTGATGATGCTGAAAACAGCACTGTAAGCTTGTCTAAGGGTGCAGTGTCTGTCAGGGGGACAAGACCAAATATCACCCCAAGCTTTACATCGGATATGAGGGACATAAGTGCCTCAGATGTAAGTGAATATGCCGTCAGAAGAGTGTTGAAGCTACGCTGGATTTTGTCCTTGATTTCATCTCCTCTTTCAGCCATAAGCTTTTCTCTTGCCACCTCTTCTGCCTTGCACATGGCAAGTGTTGCTCTTTCAATAATTTCAATTATTTCCCACTCGGTGAGTCCTAAACTGCGTGTGTTTGAAAGCTGATAGACATCTCCCATTGCAGTGCTACCCTCTCCGTAGATGCCTCTGATTGTAAGACCATATCGTTCACGAAAAACTCGCACTGTATCCTCAATGGCATTGGCAAGGCGTAGTGCTGGAAGAAAAAGCATGGTTGATGCTCGCATTCCTGTGCCTAGATTTGTTGGACACGAGGTGAGGAAGCCAAGCTTGCTGTCATAGGCTATTGGCAATCTGTTGACGATGATATCGTCAATTGACGACAATCTCTCATATGCTCCACCAAGATTGAAGCCCTTTTCAACACACTGCTCACGGATGTGATCCTCCTCGTTGATGAGGATTGCAAGACGTTCATTTCGTTCAACTATCCCTGCTCCCTCCTGTCTGTTGTGGACAAGAGACGGAGATATGATATGCCTCTCGACAAGGGCCTTTATTTGTATGTCGCTGAGATCAACAAGACGGAAATAATCGTAATCAAAGGTGCCTCTAAGCAACCTTTCAATGCCGTCAGGCAAGCGTAGACGCTTGTCATGGTCAATACCCTTTGGATTTGACGGAAAGGCTATGCCGTCTATATTCCTTGCAAGGCGAATGCGAGAGGAAATAACATTGAATCTTGTCAGACTATCCATTTTATCTCCTTGGTGCTTTGCCTTGGTGGGTGGTGCTATTCTGCACTCTTTCTGCTGTTTTTAAGGCAATATCCCCCATATACTCGTAGCAACTTGAACAACCAAACCTAAAGGTTTCAAGAAAGGTCCTTTCTGTTGTGCCACAGACTGGGCAATATTTTCCGTCTATGCTTTTGATGATTGTGATAAGGTCAGCAGTTGAAAGACCATTTCTCCTTGCTGTGTCAAGACACCTTTCGCAAAGAAAAATCTCCACCCCTCTTCCGTCCACGACAGAAAACTCTGAGGTGACGGCTTGTCTACTGCATATATCACAAAATTTCATCCTTTGACTTATACCTTTGTTTTCAAATATTCTCTGAATTCTGTTGAAAGCTTCTCGTCACGAAGTGCGTAGTCTACAACTGCTTCAAGATATCCTTGCTTGTTGCCTATGTCATATCGTCTGCCTTCAAAGGTGCAAGCCACTGCTCCATTCTCTCTTGCAACCTTAGTGATTGAATCTGTGAGGTATATCTCACCATCTCTTGAAAGTGCTGTGGTTTCAATGGCGTCAAAGACATTGGGAGTTATGACAAATCTGCCAAGGGACACCAATTCACTGGGCAAAGCTCCTGTGGGCTTTTCAATTATGCCAGTTATTGCAGTAATTCTGCCAACCTCGCCCACTATTTCCATTACGCCACAGCGTCTTGCAACGTCCTCAGCTGTTTTTTGAACACCCACCACTGTTTTGCGTGTGCAGTCATAAGCATCAATCAGCTGTTTGATTACGCTGTCGCCATCCCCCGTGTAAATGACATCATCTCCAAAAAGCACTGCAATAGGCTCGCCGTCTGCAAAGTCCTTGGCAAGATACACTGCGTCACCACTGCCTTTCTGACTTTGTTGCATCTTGAATGTGATATTCACACCAAAATCACGGTTGGCAACCTTCATTAAATCGTCAAGACCCTTTGTGCGAAGATGGTTGTTGAGCCTCTCATTTTCTGCAAAGAGATTTTTGATGCTTTCCTTGCCCTCTGCAATGATGATGAGCAAGTCCTTGATGCCGGCAGAGGCAACCTCTTCAACGATATACCAAAGAGCTGGCTTGTCTACAATCGGCATAAGCTCTTTGGGCATAACCTTTGTAGCTGGCAAAAATCTTGTGCCGAAACCACCACAAAGTATAACTGCTTTTGAAACCTTCATTTTTCTCCCCTTTTACTTATCAAAGCCGTCCTTGTGGGTGCTGTGCCATTGCCAAGCAGTTGCCACAATTGCTTCAAGGCTGTCGAATTTAGGCTTCCAGCCTAATTCCTTCTTAATCTTGTCGCTTGATGAAACAAGTGATGCAGGATCACCTGCTCTGCGTTCTGCAATTTTGCGATTGATTTTTTTGCCCACAACCTTCTCTACGGTGTCAATGACCTCTTTCACTGAAAAGCCATTGCCGTTGCCAAGATTGTAATGTGTGGACCTGCCACCATTTTTAAGATATTCAAGAGCCTTGATATGTGCGTCTGCAAGATCTGTCACGTGGATATAATCTCTTACGCAGGTGCCATCGGGTGTGGGATAATCCTCACCGAATACGCTGATAAACTCTCTCTTTCCGTTGGGAACTTGAAGGATGAGGGGGATGAGATGACTTTCGGGATTGTGTGCCTCGCCAATCTCCCCGGACACGTGTGCGCCTGCTGCATTGAAATAACGGAGAGCAACATACTTCATGCCGTATGCCTTGTCATAGTCTGCCATAAACTGCTCCATCATCAATTTTGTTTGACCATAGACTGATGTGGGATTTTGAGGGCTGTCCTCTGTGATGAGGCCGTCACCTGCATCACCGTAGGTGGCTGCTGATGATGAAAACACCAAATATTTGACATTTTCAGCAAGCATTGCGTCAAGAAGTGAAAGGGTGCCTGCCACATTGTTGTGGTAGTATTTGGCAGGGTTTGTCATGCTCTCACCGACAAGTGAATAGGCAGCAAAGTGAATGACTGAATCAACCTTGTAATCTTTAAAGGTTTTCTTCAAAAGCTCGGTGTCAAAAAGATCACCCTTGACAAAATGAGCATCACCAACTGCTTCAATGTGTCCTGTTGACAAATTGTCGTAAACGACAACCTCTTCGCCTCTTTCACGAAGCTCTTTGACCGTATGTGAGCCGATATAGCCTGCTCCACCTGTGACAAGAATCATAAAAATCCCTCGATTAATATTTTATTGAAATATTATACCCCAAAACCACTTGTTTTGCAACGATTTATGCGATATAATGAAAATAACTTATGGAAAAAGTCATCTTACACTGCGATTTGAACAACTTTTACGCCTCTGTTGAGCAGAAAAATCATCCCGAATATGCTGGGATGCCTCTTGCTGTGTCCGGAAACCCTGAAAAAAGACATGGCATTATTCTTGCAAAAAACTATCTTGCAAAGGCTTGTGGTGTTCAAACCGGTGAAGCAATCTGGCTTTCAAAGCAAAAATGCCCCAATATTGTCCTGGTTCCACCTCATTTTGAGGAATATGTCAAATACTCCGAAATGGTCAGAGGCATATATACAGAATTCACTGACAGAGTGGAAAGCTTTGGTCTTGATGAGTGCTGGCTTGATGTGACGGGATCATTGAAGTTTTTTGGCAAAACACCAGGAGAGCTTGCAGACTTGATTCGTGAAACAGTGAAGGAGAGGACTGGCCTTACAATTTCAGTTGGTGTGTCCTTTACAAAGGTCCTTGCAAAGCTTGGCTCTGACCTTAAAAAACCAGACGCAACCAGCATTCTAATGCGTTCAAATTATATGGACGTCATTGGAGTTATGTCACCGGCAGAGCTGATTTATGTAGGCAGAAAAACTGCAGAAAAGCTGAAAAAGCTGAACATTCACACAATAAAACAACTGGCAGGTGCATCGCGAGATATGCTCCGTCAGCATTTTGGCATTGTTGGCGATCATCTTGTAGACTACGCCTCTGGTGTTGAACGTGAAGAAGTGAAGCACTACTACGACACTCATATTCCAAAAAGCATATCCAATGGCACAACAACACCAAAGGATATTGTCAATCTGCAAGAAGCAAAGACAGTCATCTATGCTATCTCAGAGCTTGTGGCATCAAGAATGCGCAAGTATGGACTTGTTGCAAATGGAGTGTCACTTTCCATAAGACACGCAGAAACTCTTGATACTATTTCTCGTCATACAACTCTTGAATTTCCGACATCTAACGCATCGGATTTTGCAAAATCGGCTGTCATGTTGCTCAAAGAAATGCACACCTTCCCCAAGCCACTCCGTTCGTTAACAGTGGGTGCAATTCGTCTTGAAAGCGCTGATGTCAGACAGCTTTGTTTGATTGAGGAAAATGAAAAAGAGGAAATGCTTGAATCAAGCATTGATGCAATACGCAATAGATTTGGCTACAATTCAATCACCCGAGGAGTTGTCCTTGGCAACAATCTGACGGGCAATCTTCACGAGGAGGACGGCTTTGAGCCATTCAAGAGATAAATTTCTCTTCAAAATTTCACTGCAAAATACAGGGTGTTTGAAATAAAATTTCAAGCATCTTTTGTTTTTTTTGAAGTGTTTTCATTGAAAACACAAAAGTGATGCACATTCGTTTTACATCCTTCATATTATTTGATATAATAATATCAATATTTGTTTTGGAGAATGTTATGTCATTAATGATGAAGGAGCTTTTTGAAGCACCCGAGGTTGTCAAAAGCGCAATCAACAATTGTTCATCCGTGGCGCAAGAAATTGCTGAAATCTGCAAAGACAGACACATCAAGCGTGTTATTCTTGCAGGCAGAGGCAGTTCACTTCACGCAGGTATCGCATTCAAATTTTTCCTTGAAGCGTCAACACAATACATTCTTTCATTTGAGTATCCGTCAATTGTCACGTCTTTTAATGCCGTGAGAGATTTGACGGATTCTTTGTATATTGTGGTTTCTCAATCAGGGGCTGGCCCTGACACCATCGCTTTTGCCCAAAGCGCAAAAGCACAGGGTGCTTTGACGGTGGCTAGCACCAACTATACTCATTCAAAGCTGGCTGAAATTTGTCACTATACCCTTCCAATTTCTGCCGGAGAGGAAAAGGCTGTGGCTGCAACAAAAACCTTGACTGGTGAAATTGTTGCCCTTCACTGCTTGGCAGATGCCCTTGCTGGAAGAAAAACCTCATACAATATTGATGTCATAAATGATATCCTTTCTGCACCTATGCCCTCTTTTGACAAGAGCTTTCTTAATACAGAGCATGCAGTCTGCCTATCAAGAGGTATGACTGAGGCAGTGGCAAAGGAATGTGGCTTGAAGCTGACTGAAACATCATACATCTTCTCTTTTGCATCATCAACCAACGAGTTCCAACACGGACCAAAGGCATTGGTGTCAGAGGGGCTTCCAATCATACTATTTGCTCCTGACGGAAGAAATCGTGACAACTATATTTCTGTTGCAAGCAACCTTTCTGAAAAGGGTGCAAGGCTCATGGCATTCACAGATATTGATGAGGTGAAAGAGGTGGCAACCACTGTCATTGATATGCCCACTATACCCGAGGAGCAACAGACCGTTGCATATCTTGTGGCAATGCAAAAAATGGTGGCAACCTACTGTGAGGCTCGTGGACTCAATCCTGACAATCCAAGAAATCTCAACAAGGTGACAATTACCAACTAAATCACAGAAAACAACCTTTTATCTGCAAATTCAATCACTTAAACCTTGATTTGCAGAATTTATTACAACCTTATAGAAAACTCTCAAGCGTGCTTACAGCAAGCTTAAACAACAAAAGAAACAGAAATTATGGACACTTTATTTTCAGCAACAAATCTTGGCGCAACCATTGCAACAGCAGTTCTTGCCCTCATCGCAGGCATAGGAATCTTCCTCATCGCCTGCAATATGATGAGCTCCAACCTTGAATCTGTCAGCTCAAGAAAGCTTCGCAGGCTTTTTGCAAAAACCTCAAACAACTGGTTTGTTGGTGTTGGTATGGGCGCTATTGCAACTGCTGCCATTCAGTCATCAGGTGCAACAAGTGTTATGGCAATAGGCTTTGTCAATGCTGGCATTATGTCCTTGACTCAAGCTGCATGTGTCATCTTTGGTGCAAATATCGGCACAACAATCACTGGTATCATCACTGCCCTTGGTATGTTTGAAAGTGCAGTGTCAACAGGCACAATCTTTGCAACCTTTGCAGGCATTGGCGCATTTATCAACGCCTTTGCAAAAAAGGATACTGTGAAGAAGGTGGGGGGTATTCTTGCTGGCTTTGGCATGCTCTTCGTTGGTCTTTCAATGATGAGTGGCTCAATGAAAGCCTTTGCAGAAATGGATGCTGTGAAGAATTTCCTTTCAACCATTTCAAATCCTGTCCTTCTTGTCCTCATCGGCGCAATCATCACGGCAATCATTCAAAGCTCTTCGGTTATGACCTCTGTGTCAATCACAATGGTTTTCACGGGGCTTATTTCTCTTGACCAGGGCATATATCTCACAATGGGCTCAAACATCGGCTCCTGTGTGGTGGCAATCATTGCTGGACTCACAAGCACCACCAATGCAAAGCGCACGGCTCTCATCCACCTTACATTCAACTGCTTTGGTGTCATAGTGTTCCTGTTGATTGGTCTTATTATGGATCTGGCATCAAAGGGAGCAACTACATTTGGCACTCTCTTTGAGGCAATGTTCCCTGGTGTCCCTCAGATGCAGCTGGCAATGTTCCATACAATATTCAATGTGATCACTGTATGTATGGTGTTGCCTATGACAAAGCTTTTTGTGAAGCTGGTGACCAAAATTATACCTGACAAAAAGGCCAAGGACGACAAGATGTCAAAATACAAATTCAAGTATCTTGATGAAAACTTCTTGAAAACACCACCTATTGCAATTGCACAGCTGAGAAATGAGGTTCAATATATGGCAGAAAAGGCAATTGCCAACCTCAACACTGCTCTTGATGTTGTATGCTCTCTTGACCTTGACAAAGCAAAGGACTTTGCTGAAACTGAACAGCATATTGACAGCCTAAACAAGGGCATCACAAAGTTTGCAGTGAAGCTGTCAAAGCTTGAATTAAGTGAACGCGACACAAAATATGTGTCCTCAGTATTCCGTGCAGTCACCGACTTTGAACGTATTGGTGACTATGCTGAAAACATCATTGAATATGCTGAAAGATTGCAACAATCTGAAAGCAGTTTTTCAGAGGATGCAAAGGAAGAGGTGCGCAAGGTCCAAGAAATCATCAACGAGCTTTACAATAAGGTCATGAAGATTTACGCCAACCTTGACACCACAGCATTCCGTGAGGCATACATTCTTGAAGAAAATGTTGACCTTATGACTGAGCAAATGTCAAACATGCACATCACTCGCCTTGCAGATGGTGTCTGCACTGCTGATGTTGGCGCCATTTATCTTGCACTTGCATCAAATATTGAACGTGTATCTGACCACTTCATCAACGTTGCAGATGGTCTACTTCCCCTTGTGAAATCTGTTGAAAGACACACTATCAAGGAGATCAAGCACGAGGTCAAGGATGAGTTTAAATCTGCAGAGGAATCTGCAAGGGTCTTTGGTCTTGTTGACGACAATGACACCATGGAAGAAGAAAAATCTGTGAATGATGTCTGCTCTGTTGAAAGTGATGTAAACAGCACTGAAACAGAGGAATAAAGGCTTTAAACAATCAAAATAATAAGATAAAATTCAATTTGGTGAAATTATGAAACTTGCAATCGCTTCAAACAATGAACATAAGCTGGCTGAAATCAAGTCTATCCTCGGTGGATGCTTTGATGAGCTTTTGTCAATTAAGGACCTTGGCATAGATATTGAAATTGAAGAAACTGGCACCACTCTCATTGAGAATGCTCTCATCAAGGCACGCACCATCCGTGACCTCACAGGCTTGGTGACTCTTGCTGACGACACAGGGCTTATGGTGGATGCTCTAAACGGCGAGCCAGGAGTGTATTCTGCTAGATATGGTGGCGTTGAGCATGACTATGCAAGAAACAATGAAAAGCTTTTGAAAAACCTTGAAGGTGTCCCCGATGAAAAGCGCACTGCTCGCTTTAAGACAGTGATTGCTGTGTGCTTCCCTGACGGCACTGAATTGACCTGCGAGGGCTGTGTTGAGGGCAAGATTGCCACAGAGCTTCGTGGCACAAGAGGCTTTGGGTATGACCCTCTCTTCTACTCCTTTGAGCTGGGCAAGGTCTTTGCAGAAGGTAGTCTTGAGGACAAAAACAGTGTGGGACATCGTGGCAGAGCCTTGCGTAAAATGCTTGAAATCTTAAAGGAACATTTGGGAAAATAACCCCCCCTTCCGTCATTGCGTTGCAATGCCACATCTCTCTCAGATGAAGACACAAAATTATGAAAACTATTGTTGTATTTTCAGACAGTCATTATGACAACATACCTGAAAGATTGAAGTCGGTTGCAAATGAAGCCGACTTTGTCTTTTTCTGTGGTGACGGGGTGGCTAGGCTGGGTGATCTTTTGTTTCACAAGGGGCTTGTGGCTGTCAAGGGCAACTGCGATGATGCGCCCTTCCCTCGTGAACAGGTGATTGACATTGAGGGCGTAAAATGCCTTATAACTCACGGCGATTTGTATGGCGTAAAGAGTGACCTTCTCCCTCTCTACTATCGTGCAAGGGAGCTTGGATGCCGTCTTGTATGCTATGGTCACACGCACTACGCAAAGATGGAAAAGGTGGAAGATATAACCTTCATCAACCCCGGTGCAATTCACTCGCCTATTGCCAGCCAGCCGTCATATGCCTACATTGTAATCAACGGAAATCAAATCACAGAAAAGCTCGTAAATATTTATTGAACATCAATATCCAAGATAAATGAAAAGAGCCACTCTTGAAAAGTGTGATGTCCTTAACGGAGGATTTTTCTTTGACAAAAGTGCAAGCATCGCATTTGACTGGTCAAACGCAAATGGGCTAAGCCAATCATAACTATGCGAAGCATATCATCGCTCATAACTTGCCCGAATGGGCAATCACAGTTTAGCGTGAATACTCCGTTAAGAGTATCACGCTAATCGAGTGGCCTTTTTTATAGGTTGACATATTGACATTTGTCAAATTGTAGATGATTGAAAAATATGTCCACATGTGCATATATCATTCTACGTAGAAAAGATCTTCAAATTTGGTTTCAAGGGCTATGCACAGAAAAAATGCAAGCTTTGCCGATGGATTGAATTGATTTTTCTCTATGGCGATGATTGTTTGCCTTGTGGTGCCCACCATATTTGCTAGTTTATCCTGAGAAATGCCTTTTTCGGTGCGAATTGCTCTGATTCTGTTTCTAAAAAGAATATCATTATCCATTAAATCACCCCCCGTGACTGTCAATGCGAAAAGTGTTGT
>JAFWBH010000153.1 GCA_017507205.1 Clostridia bacterium | reverse complement strand
GCAGTTGCTTTGCCGTCCTTTACCTCAATAAATCCGTAATCACTTATGCCGTAATGAGAGATGATGCGTGAGTCCTCAATACACATCTCCATAACTGTTGGGTGTCCAAGCTCATCTCTTTCATCTGCTGTGTTGATGTGAGGCATAACTGCAAAATTTACAAGTCCAAGACCATCAATTATCCTTTGAAAATCAGCATCATCAAACTCATCATCTTCTTCGGGTTGAGCGTATACCTTTGTGCTACAATTCATACTGCCTGCACTCATTCCAACAACAACTCCGTCATATTTTTCAATGATAGACTTCAAACAGATTTCATTGAAATACTTGTTTTGCGTAGGCACATTTCCACCTGCCAAAAACACAATGTCGGCGTCAAGAATTGCCCTCTCAATATCTCCATTAAACCTATGGTCAATGACCACCAAATTTTCAACATTGAAGCCATCAAGATTGAGTGATTCGATCATCAATTTTGAAAATTCATTTGTCTTGTCAAACCCGTCAGGATTGCTGGCAATCATTACCAAATTTTTAATTGTCGGTGTGGCAAGTTTAAGCCGGTCAACAAAGTGATTTGAGTTGTCACATCTTGTTGCAACCCTAGTTTCTTCACCATTGTCTATCACTTTAACATAATTGCCTATATGGCTTGTTAAAAATATCGTTTTCATAGTTTATCCTCTTAATTTGATACGATTAAAGCTTGATTTTGGCAAGACCACCCTCGGATGTTTCCTTATAAGATGAGTCAAGGTCACGACCTGTTTCTCTCATTGCTCTGATGACATCATCAAGGGATATCTTCCTTGAATCCCACAGTAGATTTGCCAAGCTGACTGCGTTGATTGCGCGCATTGCTGCAACTGCATTTCGTTCAATACAAGGTATCTGCACAAGGCCACAAATTGGGTCACAGGTCAAGCCTAAATGATGCTCCATTGCAATCTCTGCTGAATACTCGATTTTGTCAATGTCAAGGCCATATAATTCTGCAAGGGCTGATGCTGCCATTGAGCATGCACTGCCCACCTCTGCCTGACATCCACATTCTGCACCGGATATTGATGCATTGGTTTTGATGAGGTTGCCAACTATGCCTGCCGTGATCAGTGCGTTGACAATCTGACGATCACTATATCCATTTTTAAGCTGCTGATAGTATAGGACTGCTGGCACAACTCCTGCTGCTCCACAGGTTGGGGCTGTGACAACGGTTTCACCGTCTGCATTCTGCTCTCCCACTGCAAAAGCAAAGGCACACACAATGCGATTCTCACGAGTTTCTGCACTTTCCCACAGGTTTTGGGTGCTGTAAAGGGATTTTGCCTTCTTTTTGACTTCAAGACCACCAGGGAGTATGCCCTCATCGTTGATGCCACGATGTATTGCATCCTTCATCACCAGCCAAACCTTGTGCATATAATCAAGGAAATATGGAGATTCGTTTTCAAGGGCATATTGCCAGATGCGTATGGATTTTGACTTGCAATAATCTGCAATATCGCTGAATTTGTGCAGTGAATACATATTGGGTGTTTCTGCCACCACCTTGTTTTCATACATTATGCTTCCACCACCTATGCTCATAACACGGACTTTGGCAACCTCAACACCTTCTTTATATCCGAAAATATCCATTGTGTTGGGGTGAGGTATGTCTATGGTTGTGGTGTCAAACTCCACCTTGCAGGGTGTGGGCGCAAAGGTCTTGATGATGACTCTGTCTGTGCCGTGTCCATTTCCTGTTTTGGCGAGAGAGCCATACAGCACCACCTTGACAAAATCAACATCCTCGTGTTGCTCAATAAACTCCCTGGATGCTCTT
The DNA here is from genome assembly GCA_017507205.1 of Clostridia bacterium. Lineage (GTDB taxonomy): Bacteria > Bacillota > Clostridia > Christensenellales > CAG-917 > RGIG4097. Next base: position 925 of record JAFWBH010000153.1, on the reverse strand, counting down.
TCTGGACCCATAGTGTGAGAGCTTGAAGGACCTCTGCCTATTTTATATAGCTCAACAAGAGATTTCATGCCTGTGACTGACCTTTTGCTTTCAGTCTGTGTTGTGGGCAGAAATGACTCTGCATCAACATCAAATATCCTTGTCAGCTCAATAAGGTGCAATGCTGACGGCTGTGACTGCCCCTTTTCCCACTTGGATATGGCTTGATCACTGACGCCCAAAAGCTCACCAAGCTCACGCTGTGACAAGCCTTTTCTAATTCGACATTCCTTAATTTTGGTTGAATCAATAAAACTCATAGTGATTTCCTTTGTTTCTAAACTAACAATTGGAATTATACACCATAATTTCTTTATTGAAAAGCTTTTTTGAATATTTGTTCAATATTTCCCAACCATTAGTTGATAAATGAAAAAGCACGCCTTTCAGCATGCTTTTCTATATGATGATATATTTTGATTAATTAAGACGAGATTTTAGCACTTCTGCCTGTGCCTCTGCAAATTCTGCCAGCTCCTTAACAGTTTCTTCATTCAATGGATTGGGTAGCCCTGCTCTTTCAAGGGTTTCAAGATAGCCATAGGTTCCACCCATGCCACAAAGCTTGACATAACTGCCCCATGCGTCTTTGCCTTCTTCTCTCATTTTGAAAAGTGCAAATGCATCAAGTTGTGCAAGAGCATAATCAATATAATAGAAAGGGTAAAGGAAGATGTGTTGCTTTTGCATCCAATATCCACCGCCTTCCATAAACTCGTTTCCGTCATAGCTACGCCAAGGCATATATTTCCTTTCAATCTCACGCCACACTCTGCGCCAATCGGCAGGTGTATAGTCGGGGTTTTCAAAGACACGGTGTTGAAATTCGTCAACGCAAACAAGGTATGGTATTGTCTTGATGGTTTCGGTGAAGTGGGCATAGCGG
>JAFWBH010000152.1 GCA_017507205.1 Clostridia bacterium | reverse complement strand
TATTTGTTGTCGCCATGCTCTCCTCTGATTTTCACAAATACGATTGCATTGCTGACGCCCCATTCCTTGATTTTTGAGGCAAGCTTTTCAGCCATATCAATATTTTCAAGATCGTTGCCAAAGGCGATGATGATAAAGTTGGCGTCCTTTTCTGACCTGGTGAGGACCTTGCGTATCTCATTGTAGAAATCTTGGTCGTTGACGTCTAGGTGGTGGAAATGCTCCTCTGCAGGATATTCGGGCAGATCAAGATAATCGTCGCCATCTACATTTGCACACTCATTTCTGAAACGGAAATAGTTGTGATTGAGGTTTTTGTCATTGGCATCACAGCTGTCTGCGTGTCCGTCCTTATCCTTGAATGACTTGTCAAATAGATGATATTTTACCTTTTCAACAGCAACGCTATTTTCACCCTTTGTGATGAATTGATTGTTGGCAACTGAGGTGAGGAAAATCTGTTGGTTTGTCTTGCCAAAGCCTATCATAATTGCATTGATGTCAACATCATCTTTTACACAAGATGAGGCATAATCTATATGTTTTGAGTCCATAAACCTCGTAAATGGATATTTGTCAACAAAATCAACTGCCATTTTTTGATATTTGTTTATGTATGAAACACAGCCCAGACTGCCCTCTACAACGTCCTCATAGATGGCTTCAAATCTGGGATCGCCAAACACATAGACTCGCATTAAATCAAAGACCTCCAGCTGACTTTCTTGGTCAAGCTTTTTGATTGATGCACTGAATTGTCTTGCAAGCTCAATGTTGCTTTCATCATTTTCTGTGTTGATGACAGCATACACTCTTTCCTTTCTTTTGACACATCCCTCTACAAGCTTTTCAATGTATTTTTCGTTGTTTGAAACGTTGCAGTAGACGATGTCCTTGACATAGAGCGTCTTTGCATCATCACCTTTGATTTGGTCTACAACAACCTTTTTTCTGCGTCCCTCGCTGTTGTAAATTGTGTGGCTGTGCTCGTTGTTGCCAAAGATTACGACCTTTTCCTTTGACCTATTCACTGCCAAATTGCTGACCATATTGCTGATGTATTGACCAACAATTGACCAGACAAACATGCCAGCGTTTAATGCGATGAGAATGTATGAAATATAGACTGATGCTTCAAACAGCTTGCTATCTCCCATCAATCTACTGAATGCGCTGGGGTCAAATTTCAACACTACAATGTCTATGATTGTGGCAACGGCACCAGTCAAGGCATTGAAAAATGGTCTGCCCTCGTAGAGCAAGCCTGCAAGAAGGAGGGGAAACACGCAGATGTAAATAAGCACCATTCTGCCCCTCTTATATTCTCTCAAATATTCAATGCGTTCTTCACGCTGGTTATGCTTGTATGTAAGTGCGATTTTGGCGATGACTGATGACATACACATGCCCATAAGCAACAAGCAAATTGCAGTGACAATGTTGTAGGCTAACATTATTTTCTCCTTAATTTCAATTTTTCAATGGAAAAACCCATCATAGATGGGTTTGTTGGCTTTAAAATTATTTGATGAGCATTGGCAGTGATTTTTCGATGAGCATACCAAATCGTAAATCTGCCTTCTGCTTCAAGGATGTCTTGATGATGTCGTGACAAAAATCAACGGCCTTCTGTGCTGAGTCCTCAAAGGAACAGCCACTCATCAGCTTGCCGATGAATGCTGATGAAAGACAATCACCTGCTCCGTGAATGTATTGGTCAAAATTCTCGTTGTATTGGAAGGCTATTCTGTTGTTTTGCAGTGTTGCTGTGCCTTGCTTGTTGTCGTCTATGATACCACTGAGAAGCACCTTCTTAAAGCCGTTGTGACGGAGAATGTTGAGTATCATCCTTGCGTTTTGAGGAGTGGGATCAAGCTCCATATCAAGCCCAGCAAGAAGCTTGCCCTCTGTAAAGTTGGGCATAACTATGTCTGCCAGCCTGCAAAGCTCTAATATCTTATTTTTGTATGCTTCGTCAAATATGGGATAAAGCTTGCCGTGCTCTGCACAAGCAGGGTCAACTGCTATGATTGCACCCTTCTCCTTCAAGTCTTTGGCAATCTTGATGGTGTCCTCAACTGTTTCCATTGTGCCAATGAAGCCTGTGTATAAACAATCGAACTTGATGCCAAGCTTTGTCCAGTGATCATAGCTGGGCATCATATTATGGTGCAAATCGTTGAAGGTGTATCCATCAATGCCTGCCGTTTGGGTGGACAAAAGTGCTGTGGGAAGACCAACAGGATCTTGTCCACAGGCTGAAATAATGGGCAATGCTGCTGTCAGCGAGCAACGTCCTATGCATGAGTAATCTTGTATGGTGAGTATGCGTGTATGCTTCATAATACACTCCTAATATAATATTGATATAATTTTATCATAAGAAAATGCAGAAATCAATAGCCATTAAAATTTTGTTGCAAAAATTTTCGATAGGTGATATAATTTTCTCGCTGTGCTAGATGGGGAGTTGGCGGTGCCCTG
>JAFWBH010000151.1 GCA_017507205.1 Clostridia bacterium | reverse complement strand
GTTGCAAATGCACCTTCCTTGTGACTCATCCAAATAACCCCTGTTTTTTGTGGCTATGCTATTTGGCGATTCACTGTGTCAGGCACTATGCAACAATTCTCACATACGATAAGTATGCTTCGACCTGTTGCAAACGCACCTTCCTTGTGACTCATCCAAATATCCCTGTTTTTGTGACTATGCTATTTGGCGATTCACCGTGTCAGGCACTATGCAACAATTCTCACATACGATAAGTATGCTTCGACCTGTTGCAAACGCGCCTTCCTTGTGACTCATCCAAATAACCCATTTTTCAAGTGCGTGCATCAAGTATGGCACCAGGATATAAGAGATGCATTGCTATTTGGCGTCTAACCTCGCCAGATACAACCAATCTTGCTATACATTCAATCTTGTTATATTCCTGTTGACAAAATGCAGAAAATATAGTATATTATAAATAGAAAAGCAATCCAAAACGATGACTTCGGTCGGAGTGTAAGACGGCGCAAACAATCAAACAAATATTTTCACAATGGTTGTGAAAGCTTTTTATGATGACATTATGCCACCGTCTTCCACGGTGGCATTTTTTGTTTATTAAGCTGATAGGAGAATACTATGAAAAGAATTGGCGTTGTGGGCATTGTCATCAAGGGCGACAGGTCAGTTGCTGTTGAAATGCAAAAGGTATTAAACGAGTACGGTGACATCATCATTGGCAGAATGGGAGTGCCAAGACCAGAGGCAAATGTCATCAGCATTATTGTTGAGGGCAGTGTTGAAAGAGTGTCTGCTTTGACAGGCAGACTCGGCAAATTCCACGAGCTTTCAGTGAAGTCTGCATTGACCTCTGTGGAAATTGATTGTTGACAATAAAAACACTTAAACTACACAAAATAAGACAATAAAACATTGATTAAGTCAATATATAAAAAATCAATCAGCATAAATCAGATTGTAGACTGGTTGACAGGCTTGGTCAATGAGATATAAACAGAATAAAAAATAGGAGATATAAATATGAAAAAAACATTGGCAATAATAGTTCTTGCAATTATGATTCTTTCAACCGTTGCTTTTGTTGGATGTAACAAAAGCAAGGGTGATCTCAGATTTGTAATGCCTGATGGCACACCTGCACTTGCAGTTGCAACCATTCTTGGTGAAAGCACAATCGGTGGATATAATGTAAAAACTGAAATCATTGCATCCACAGCAATTCAAACTGAAATTGGTGGCGAAAAGGCTGACATTATCATTGCACCCACCAACGCAGGCGCAAATCTTATCAACAAGGGCGCAGACTACAAGCTTGTGTCAGTTGCTGTTGAAGGAAGCCTTTATCTTATTGGCAAGCCTGAAAAGGTTGACGGAAGCAACACAATCACCCTTGACGATTTGAGGGGTAAGAGAATTGCATCAATTGGTCAAAACAACACCCCTGACAAAGTTTTCAAATATATCATTGACAACACAGATGGAGTCACATACGATGACAAAAATGATATCATCACATTCGGTGACGGACAAACTGCAACAATTGAATGGTGTGCAGATGGCCCAGCAGCAAAGGTTGCACTTATGAGAGAAAACAATCCTTGCGATTTTGCAATTGTTGGTGAGCCTGCTGCAACAGCATTTGGCACACCAAACGGTGGTGGATTCAGTGCAAGAATGGATCTTCAAGCAATGTATAAGGCAGTCAATGGCAATGATGTCAACTTCCCCCAAGCAAGCTTGTTTGTCAAAACCAGCCTTACAACAGACGCTGAATTTATGACAGCACTTTTCAAAGCCCTTGAAGATAGCAAGGCATGGGTGGTTGCAAATCCAGCAGAAGTGACAGCAAAGCTTCAAGAAAAGGGAAGCACATCAACATTTCCTGCACCTAGCATCCCAAGATGCTCTGTGGTTGTCACAAAGGCAGACAATGAGGCTGTTCAAGATGCAATCATCACATATCTTACACTTATGATCCCCTCAGTCAACTGGGCAGAAGTTGATATGTTTATTTAAGCAATACAAAATACAATTGCTCACAGAGTGGGCGAAAGAGAAATCAAATGAAAACAAAGCTTAATGACAAAACCAAAAAGATAATAGAAAATGTGGCATATCCACTGTTGTCCCTGTTGCTTGTAATGGGGATATGGTGGATTGTTGCTGCTGTCAAGGACAAGCCGTTGGTTTTGCCTGCGCCCGACAAGGTAATTGTTGAGTTTTTCAACCTATTTGCCAGTGCAAGCTTTTGGGTATCTGTTGGCTGGACCCTTCTTCGCACAGTGATATGCTTTGCATTGTCCTTTGTTCTCGCCTTTGTTATGGCAGTGCTTTCAGGACTTTGGACACCACTTTACAAGGTGCTGTCACCAATTATAAGCATATTGCGTTCTGCGCCGACAATGGCAATAATTCTTGTGATAATGCTTTGGCTCGATGGTCAAACAGCCCCCGTCTTTGTAGGCTTCCTCATTGCATTCCCCCTTTTGTATCAAGGCATATACACTGCAATCACAGGAGTGGACAAGGATTTGGTTGAGATGGCAAAATTTTACAAGGTCAAGCCTATCAACATAATTTTTGGATTGTATTCACCAGAGATTGCACCTCAGGTCTTTGACGCTTCAAGAAGCACAATATCCTTGACCTTGAAGGTGGTCATCGCGGCAGAAATTATG
>JAFWBH010000150.1 GCA_017507205.1 Clostridia bacterium | reverse complement strand
TTCGTTTATTCAGGTCAAAACTGTTCAATTTGGCAAATATGACATATATGACAAAACCAACAAATTTTATATTTCTCTTGGCTTTAAAGAATTTGAGGTTTTGCCTACATTATGGGATGAAGCAAATCCTTGTCAAATTTACGTAATGTCAATTTAGGTAATTAAATAGACACTTTTGGGAATTTTTGATGTTCACTTTTGTTTTTTAAGCTGATATATTTGAGATGACAAAACAAACAGGAGAACAAAACTATGAAAAATCCCAATGCAATTTTCGCAGAAAAAATCGTATCTGAGTATTCAGAAAACAGCAAGCCTGAATCAAAGGTTTCAGCACTTAAAAAGCTTGATCAAAAGGTGAAAAGACCAGCAGAAATCTTTGCCTATACGTATGGCATCATTGGCTCGCTTATTCTCGGAACAGGCATGAGCCTTGCAATGAATGTTATAGGCAATTTTGCAGGTCAAATGATTGTCGGCATTGTTGTCGGCCTTATTGGTATCTTCATGATGGCAACCAATCATATCTTCTACAAGAAGATACTTGCAAAAGGCAAAAAGAAATACGCATTTGAAATCGTAGAATTGGCAAAAGAAATTGTCAATGAAGAAAATGTTGAAGGACAAGATGAATAAGCAAGATAGTAAATATTTTAATACAGCTCGTCGTATGGATGATGCACTCATTTCAATCCTGCAAAGGAAAGATTTTGAGTATATCACCGTAAGAGAGATTTGTGTTGAGGCAGGGGTCAATAGGTCCACATTTTATTTGCACTATGACAATACTGTGGATTTATTGACCGAGGCAACGGCATATATCAATGAGGAGTTTCAAAAATCATTTGCAATCAAAAGCTTCAATATTGAAGAAAGAAGCATTGATGAGCTTTACTTGATAACTGATGATTGGCTTGTGCCTTATCTTAACTTCATAAAGGATAATCGCAGGATTTTCAGTGTTATCCACAAACGCACCTCGCTTTTTAATGTTGACAAAACCTACAATTTCTTTTTCTCAAAGGTATTTTCACCAATATTGAAAAAATTTGGGGTTGATGAAGACAAGCACGAGTATATCGTGACATATTATCGTCACGGACTCATTGCAATCATCCTCAAATGGATTGATGGTGATTGTGAGGATTCTGTGGAAAAAATAGTTGAAATATTAAAAGAGTGCATTAGAACACCTAATAATGAGTAAACAAACTTCTAGCTTTGTAAGCAGGTGGAGAACCGATTATAGCTTTAGAATGATTATCAATACGGCCGTTACTTTTTTTATAACGGTCGCTTTTGCTGTGTATAATGGTGTTCTTGGTGGAATAAATTCTTCGGTTTGGAATGGGGCAATATGCGTATATTATTTGTTGCTTGCAGTGCTTCGAGGCACCATTGCCATAACCGAAAGAAATTTGGTTGACAAGTCAAATGAGTATAAATATAACCAAAGAAAGAAAGTTTTTTATTCAACCTCAATTGTTTTGATTGTGCAGAACTTTGCAATTGTTGTTCCTATTGTGATGATGATATTTTTCCAGCGCAACGTCAATGTAGACATCATTACTGCCATTGCAATTGCTGTTCACACAGTGTATAAGGTGGTCGTTGCATCAACAAATCTAAAAAAGCGCAAGCAAAGCACCAATATTTTGGTCAGAGAGGTGACGATCATCAATTTTATTGATGCTCTTGTGTCAATTATGGTCATGCAAAACACATTGATTATGACAATGGGTGGAGAAAAGGATCCAGCAATGCTTATTTTGTCATCAACAGCAAGCGCAGTGATGATGTCGGCAGCCATAGGGCTCAACATTTTTAATGTTGTTTCAACAAAAAAATACTTGCAAAAGCAAAGCAATGTTGGTGCTGATGCCGATTTAGACATTGAAAGAGTTGAAAGAGAAAATGATAATTTTGACAATTGACGTGCAATGTGTTAATATGATTAAAATGAACTAATTTGAGGTGCCCTGTGACATCTCAATCAATCGGAGGAAATAATATGCTTGAATGGTTGAAGTTTCCAAACACAATTGAAGCAGCAAAAAAGAGCTTAAAGGACATAAAGAACCTTGTATTCCTTTTCCAATTGTTTACTGCACTCGTTTCAATTGGCTACTTTATTTATGCCTTGGTAGTGGGCACTGGCTTGCTTTGGGCAAATGCATTGTCACTTTCATTGATTGTTGTTTTCAATATAGTCCGATTTACAACAAGAGAAGTTCCCGAAAAGAAATCAAACAAAAAGGCACTGAAAAAGGTTTATAGATGGATTCAAATATCAATTAGAGCATTTACTCTTGCTGTCATGCTATACGGCATTTATGCTGCCACATCAAGCCACCAAGAGCAACAAATGTTTGCTTTGACAATTATTTATGCAAGTATAATGGTTATGCTTTGGATCATTCAAATTGTCATCGAGGTTGCTCTTGATATTGCTGACGCAAAAATGGAATACATAACAAGAGAATTCCAAAAGGATATGGAGCCTATTATGCATGACCATGTTGAGCCTGTTATGTCAAAGGTGAATATGGTCATTGAAACAAAGGATAAAATTGTTTCAAAAGCTGAGGAAATTAGCATAAAAACATATGAAGCTGTTGAAAGTATCAAGAAGCCTATTGTGGGGTTTGCAAAGTCGCTGAGAGAGAGATTCAGCTGTTGTGGCTCAACCATTCAAGAATTGCCAGACGCAGCTGAGGGCGAAGAAGTGAAGGCTCTTTCTGAGGTGGTTGCAGATGGCACAGATACAGAAGAAACACCAAAGTAATCAACAACAATACATATTAAAACACCACTTGTGGTGTTTTTTTATTGAAAAAATTGAGGAATTTGTCTTTCAAGACAAAAAAACACTTGGCAAAATATGGTGTCGATATTATAATCAAGGCAAAAGGAGAAAATGCTATGAAAAAAACTATTATGCAAAAATATGCTCGTCTTATTGCAAGAAAGGGCGTCAATGTCCAAAAGGGACAAGAAGTTATGGTGCTTGCATCTCTTGATCAGCCTGAATTTGTAAAGATGGTTGTTGAAGAGTGCTATCGTGCAGGTGCAGGCAAGGTTATCGTTGAATGGGACTATCAACCCATTACAAAAATCAACTATCGCTATCGTAGCTTAAAGACTCTTTCAACCATTGAAAAGTGGGAGGTTGAACGTCTTGAGCATCGTCTTAAAACGCTTCCTGCAATGATTTATATTGAAAGTGATGATCCAGATGGACTTAAGGGCATCAATCAAGAAAAGATGGCAAAGTCACAGCAAGCAAGATATCCCATTGTAAAGCCTTATCGTGATAAGATGGACAACAAATATCAATGGTGTATTGCTGCAGCTCCCGGTGAAGCTTGGGCAAAAAAGGTTTTCCCCAGCCTTAAAAAAAATCAAGCTGTTGAAAAGCTCTGGGAAGCAATTCTTTATACATCACGTGCAGACGGAGAAGATCCTATCAAGGCATGGGATGACCACAATGCAGACATCCATGCAAGATGTAAGTTCCTCAACGATCTTGGCATTGCAGAATTGCATTATAAGTCATCAAATGGCACCGATTTCAAGGTCGGTCTTATTGAAGATGGCTTGTTCTGTGGTGGCGCAGAGGACACTCTTGGTGGCGTGACATACAATCCCAACATCCCAAGTGAAGAGGTATTTACATCCCCCATGAAAGGTAAAGCAGAGGGCAAGGTTGTGTCAACACGTCCTTTGTCATATCGTGGCGAGGTCATTGAAAACTTTTGGATTAGATTTGAAAATGGAAAGGCAGTTGAGGTCTATGCAGAAAAGAATGAGGAGCTTTTGAAATCTATGATTTCAATGGACGAAACAGCAGGCTATCTTGGTGAAGTTGCACTTGTTCCTTATGACAGTCCCATCAGAAATAGTGAGATCACATTCTTCAACACATTGTTTGATGAAAACGCATGCTGTCACCTTGCACTTGGTGCTGGCTATAACAACTGCTTGAAAGACTATGACAAATACACTCTTGAAGAATGCATTGAAAAGGGTGTCAATGATTCAATGATTCACGTCGACTTTATGATTGGCAGTGAGGATCTTTCAATTGATGCAACCACACGTGATGGCAAGACTGTTGCAATCTTCCGTGACGGAAACTGGGCATTTTAGGAAATAGATTATGAAGGTTCGTTTTGCAGATGAAAAGGATATTGCACGAATAAGCGAATTGCTTGTGCAAATCGGTGGATTGCACCATAAAGCAAGACCAGACATTTTTAATCCTGCAACACCCAAATTTAATACTGATGATTTGAAAAAGATTTTTGATTCATCAGATAGGTTTATTCTTGTAGCAGTTGATGAATTTGATGTGGTTCAAGGACATTTATTTTGCCAAATTCGTGAATCTGATGGACAAGGTGTTATTGCCAAAATTAAAACTATGTGGATTGAGGATCTTTGTGTAGATGAAAATGCACGTAGCAAAGGCATAGGATCGCAACTTTTTGAAGAAGTAGAAAAATTTGCAAAAGAGCAACAATGCGATAGTATAACACTTTGTGTTTGGCAGTTTAATGAGGGGGCAAAAGCCTTTTATGAAAAGAACGGCATGACCATTCAGCGCACAACACTAGAAAAGAATATCTAATTTGAACAATAATATCCAAAACTTTAAACCATCTCTTAAGAGATGGTTTTCTTTTGTAATAAATGGGTGATGAATAAAAAATGTTGGGTTGTAAACAATATGCTTATGGATATAACTATGAGCAATTTAGAGGACTGGAAACATTTTTCAAAAAACCCGAAGATATTGACATTAAACCAATCGAAGATAAGGTTTTTCAGGATGGAATAAAAGAAATTCTAGGAAAAGAGTATGATTGAAAGAAAGCTATATCAAGAATATGTAAAGAATACTGCACCAAAATCTCCAATGATGAGAAGCATTATTGCAGCCTTTTTCGTTGGTGGTTTAATTTGTGTAATCGGCGAAGGAATAAAGGATATAATCAAGCTTATTGACCCTAGCATTCCTAAGGAAGATGTAGGAAGCTGGGTGTCCATATCTATGATTTTTCTTGGAAGCTTTTTGACTGCAATAGGAGTATATGACAAAATTGGCCATTATGCAGGTGCTGGATCTATTGTGCCAATTACAGGCTTTGCAAATTCAGTTGTATCTCCTGCCATGGAATACAATCGTGAGGGCATATTCTTTGGCGTCTGCGCAAAGATGTTTATAATTGCTGGTCCAATCATTGTTTTTGGAATTATTGCAAGTGTAATTGTTGGAGTTATAGGATTGTTTATTGTATGAAGAAAAAAGGCAGTTTTCAGCTATCTAATGATGTTTATATTAAAAGTGGCTATACAATTGTAGGCAAAAAAGAAGAAGACGGAAACTATTCTGGCAATTTTGATTTGGTTTTAAAGGACGATTTATGGGGAGAAAAATCCTATGAAAAGGCAGAATGCAAAATGCATCGAGAAGCCATTGCCGGTGCCATCGCAAAGGCCAATTTAACCGTTGATGACATTGATATAATGCTGGCAGGAGATTTGCTTAATGAATTGAGTGCATCAAGCTTTTCAGCACGTAATTTTCCAACGCCATTCCTTGGCATGTATAATGCGTGCTCAACCTTCAGCGAATGTATGATTGTGGGCAGTATGCTTATAGATGCCGGCTTTGCTGAGATTGTCACATGCTCAACATCCAGTCACTTTTCTTCGGCAGAAAGACAATATAGATATCCATTAGAACTAGGAAATCAACGCACTCCAACAGCACAATGGACTGTGACGGGTGCAGGTGCTTGTGTTTTGTCAAAGTTCAAGCCTAATTTTGATGACAATCATTGTAAAACTGGTCAAATATACAATGAAATGGATGAAAATGATAAAAAGTTCATCCTTGAAACGAGTAAGGAACGCTTTAAATATGAAAAAACTCACATTGCAAAGATTGTAGAAGGCACAATTGGCCGTGTTGTAGACCTTGGAATTGATGATGAAAGCAATATGGGCGCTGCAATGGCTCCTGCTGCAGCCGACACAATAATGCGCCATTTGGCCGATTTTGGAAGAGAGCCAGACTATTATGATGCAATAATAACTGGTGATTTGGGCAGATATGGAAAAAGCTTGCTTAAATATATACTTTCAAAAGAGGGTGTAAAGCTTCCGGACACATACATGGACGCCGGTGCAGGATATTTTAAGCCCGAGCAACAAACCTTTCAAGGTGGATCTGGCGCTGGATGTATAAGCTCGGTTTTCAATGGCTATATTTTGAATCAGCTTGAAAGTGGGGCACTTGGAAAAATTCTTGTTGTTCCGACTGGTGCATTGCTCAATAAGGATACGCCACTGCAAAAGGAAACAATCCCAAGCATCTCACATG
>JAFWBH010000149.1 GCA_017507205.1 Clostridia bacterium | reverse complement strand
ATCGTTGTTGTTGACTCTGTTGCAGCACTGACACCTCAAGCAGAAATTGATGGTGAAATGGGCGACAGCCACGTTGGACTTCAAGCAAGACTTATGTCACAAGCACTTCGCAAGCTGACAGCAGTTGCATCAAAATCAAAGTGCACCATCATCTTCATCAACCAGCTTCGTGAAAAGGTTGGAGTTATGTATGGCAACCCCGAAGTGACCACAGGTGGCAAGGCATTGAAATTCTATGCAACAGTCCGTATTGACATCAGAAAGACAGATGCACTCAAGGACGGCACAGAAGTCGTTGGCAACCACGTGAAAGCCAAAATCGTCAAAAACAAGGTGGCACCCCCCTTCAAGATTGCAGAGTTCGACATCATGTATGGCACAGGCATTTCAGCCCTTGGCTGTATGGTTGATGTTGCAGTTGAAAAGGGCATCATCCAAAAGAGTGGAAGCTGGTTCAGCTACAATGATGAAAAGATCGGACAAGGCAGAGAAAGAGTCCTTGACTATCTCCGTAATAACCCCGACCTTGCTGACACCATCAACGCACAAGTCAGAGAGAAGCTTGGTTTTTAATGAAAATATGTTCTAGACAACCCTTGTAAAAGCAAGGGGAGTCTAGTTTTGTATCAAAGACAAAGGGGCAAAATCGCACTTTTTGCTTTAATTTGTCAGCATATGCACGCCTGCACGCAAAAAAATACTACATATAGTGACATTGTGGCATATTTGGGCGTTCAAAAAATTGACTATCAGACAAAAAAGTTCTATAATTGAAAGGACAAGAGTAAAACTCTTGATTATATAAATGGAGGTCAGTGATGACAAGCACATTATTTAATTTGCTTGCTGCACTTGAAGCTGGACCTATTGCTGGAATAGCCATTGCCACCGCAGTTGTCGGTGCTGTAATCGGACTGTTTGGATATAGATTGTATTCACAAAACAAAATCGGCGTAGCAAAAAGAGAAGCAGCAAGAATCATAGAAGAAGCAAATCTTGAAGCAAAAGACATCAGAAAAGACGGTCTTTTGGAAGCAAAGGAACAACAAAACAAAATGCGTTCAGAGTTCGAAAGAGAAACCAAGGAACGCAGAGCAGAATGGCAACGCACAGAAAATCGCCTTGCTCAAAAAGAAATGGCTCTTGAAAAGAAGGAAGACTCCATCGACAAGAAAGAGCAAACCCTTGACAGAAAGCTTGAGGACCTTGAAAAATCACAAAAGGCTCTTGAAGAGAACAAGGAAAGACTTAAAAACATTGAACAAGAGCTGAACACAGCACAAGAAAATGTCCAAAAGGAGCTTGAAAGAGTTGCAGGAATGACCAAGGAAGAGGCATCTGCAGAGCTCAAAGATGAACTCCTTGAAGGCGTCAAAAAGCGTGCATCAGCTGAAGCAAAGCAGCTGGTCCAAGACGCAAAGGACAACGCAACAAAAGAGGCACAAAACATCATCGGTCTTGCAATTCAACGTTGTGCAGCAGACCACGCAACAGAAAACACAGTTTCAGTTGTGGCACTGCCCAGTGACGAAATGAAGGGCAGAATCATCGGCAGAATGGGACGTAATATCCGTGCTCTTGAATCTGCAACTGGTGTTGACCTCATCATTGACGACACACCTGATGTCATCACATTGTCAAGCTTTGACCCTGTGAGAAGAGAGGTGGCTCGTCTTACTCTTGAAAAGCTCATTGCAGATGGACGCATTCATCCAGCACGTATTGAGGAAATCGCAGACAAAATTCGCAAGGAAGTTGAAGCAGGCATCAAGGAAGCCGGTGAAGAAGCAGTCTTTGAGCTGGGCATCCACGGCATTCATCCTGAAATCATCAAGGTCCTTGGCAGACTTAAATATCGCACCAGCTACGGTCAAAATGTTCTGAAGCACTCAATGGAAGTTGCTCGCCTGGCATCACTTATGGCACAAGAGCTGGGCATTGATCCCAAGATCTGCAAGAGAGCAGGCTTGCTCCACGACATTGGCAAAGCAATTGACCACGAGGTTGAAGGCACACACATTCAAATTGGTGTTGACCTTGCCAAGAAATATCGTGAAAATGGCGATGTCATTCACGCAATTGCAGCCCACCACAATGATATTGAGCCAGAAACAATCGCAGCAGTATTGGTTCAAGCAGCAGACGCAATTTCATCTGCACGCCCCGGCGCAAGACGCGAGTCACTTGAAAACTATGTGAAGCGTATTGAAAAGCTTGAGGTTTTGGCAAAATCCTTTGATGGTGTTGATCAAACCTTCGCAGTGCAAGCAGGCAGAGAAATCAGAGTCCTTGTCAAGCCCGAGCAGGTCAATGACGAAGCAACCATTTTCCTTGCAAAAGAAATTGCAGAAAAGCTTGAAATGAGCTTGAATACCCCGGACAAATCAAGGTCAACGTAATCCGTGAAGTGAGAAGTGTAGAGTATGCAAAATAATATCACAGTAAAAACACAAGACGAAATCGCAAAAATTGTCAAAGCAGCAGAAATCATTGACGATGTCTTTGATTATATCCTTGGTGAAATCAAGGAAGGCGTCACAGAGCTTGAAATTTCAGACAAAATCAAAGCAAAGGTCTTGGAGCTTGGTGGCAGTGACGTGTCATTCCCCACAATTGTAGCATTTGGAGCAGGTGGCTGTGAGCCTCATCACGAGCCTACTGACAAAAAGCTTGAAAAGGGCGAGTTTATCACCATTGATATGGGCGCAATCTATGAAGGCTATTGCTCAGACTTCACACGCACCATTGCATTTGGCGAAATCAGTGACGAGCAAAGAAAGGTCTATGAAATCGTCCTCAAAGCATACAAGCTTGGTATGGATGGAGTAGAAGATGGCGCATCCTGCAAGGCAGTTGATGCTCTTACTCGTGACTATATCTCACTTTGTGGCTATGGTGACAACTATATCCACGGCACAGGCCACGGTGTTGGCACAGAAATCCACGAAAAGCCCACTGTAAATGCACGCAGTGAGGAGTTCCTCAAAAACGGGGAAGTCATCACCATTGAGCCAGGCATCTACATTGAAAACAAGCTGGGTGTTCGCATTGAGAATATGATCATTGTCGGCACAAAAGGCCCTGTCAGTAGACAAACAGTTGAGCTTATCACAATCAAATAACAATCAAATAAGAAAATTTTATAAAACAGGAGAAAAATATTATGGCACAAATTATGGCAGGCGACATCAGAAAAGGCGTAACCTTTTTGTATGAAGGCAAAATCATGACAATCGTTGAATTCCAACATGTCAAGCCCGGCAAAGGCGCAGCATTTGTTCGCACAAAGATGAAGAACGTCGTTGATGGCAGAACACTTGAAAACACCTTCAACCCCACTGATAAACTCGAACTTGCACACATCGAAACCAAGGATATGGAATATCTCTACACCGATGGCGAATTCTACTACTTCATGGACAAGGAAACATATGAGCAAATTCCTTTGAACCATAGCCAAGTTGAAGATGCACTCCAATTTGTCAAGGAAAACGGCACAGTCAAGATGAAGTT
>JAFWBH010000148.1 GCA_017507205.1 Clostridia bacterium | reverse complement strand
GGTGTCGCGTAGTGCAAAGCTCAATCCTCTTGCAATTCTTGAACCTGTTGACATTGGTGGTGTGACTGTCAAAAAAGCCACACTCAACAACTATGGTGACATTCTTCGCAAGAACGTCAAAATTGGGGATAGGGTATTCATTCGTAGGTCTAATGATGTTATTCCAGAAATTATGGGAGTTGCTGAAACCTTTGACCACTCGACAGCCATAACTAAACCAGCAATATGTCCTGCATGTGGAGCACCTGTTAAAGAGGTTGGTGCATTCTTGTATTGCACTGGCGATCATTGTGCCCCTCAAGTCATATCAACACTTGATCATTTTGCATCAAAGGATGCAATGGATATAGAAGGCTTTTCAGAAAAAACAGCAGAGCAGTTTTACAATGAAATCGGCATGAGAAATGCTGTTGATTTGATGGGTCTTGCCCCCGAGGATATGTTTGGACTTGAAGGCTTTGGCACAAAGAAAATCAGCAATCTAATCAGTTCAATTGAAAAATCTAAGTCAACAACTGCCGATAGATTTCTTTATGCTTTAGGCGCCCCGGGCATTGGGAAAAAGACTGCCAAGGATCTCATTAAAAAATTCCATAATTTAGAAGCGTTGATGGATGCAAATGAGGAAGAGCTGTCGGTAGTGGACGGCATTGGTGATATTTTGGCAAAGAATCTTGTTGAATTCTTCGGAAATGATGAAAACAAGAAAATGATTGCCGATTTGCTTTCATCTGGCATAACCCTTGAAGAAGCAGAGGAAGCCGATGGAGTCCTTAAAGGACTTAAGTTTGTCCTTACTGGATCATTGCCTACATTAAAAAGAGGGGAAGCAACAAAGCTCATAGAAGAAAATGGTGGCGAGGTTGCATCATCTGTTTCAAAAACAGTTGATATTGTTCTTGCTGGTGATGACGCAGGAAGCAAGCTCGAAAAAGCTCAGAAGCTCGGTATTAAAATCATTGATGAGCATGAATTTAGGAAAATGATTGGTTAGAATGCCGAATTGTTGACAATTTTTTAAATTTGATTTGTTTTAAAGCGTAGATTGATTGGTCTGCGCTTTTCTTTTTATTATAATTTTTCAAGAAAAATTAGCAAATTTTCCCCCAAATGGTTGTCAAGGTTTTGACAAGTTGTTATAATTAATAAAATTATAAAAATAGGTGGGCAAACTTTTATGCGCAGTATGACTGGCTACGGCAAAGGAATTGCCGAGGCAGATGGCAAAAAAATTACGATAGAAATTAAGACTGTCAACCACAGGTATCTTGATTTTGGCTTGAAATTTCCAAAGACCTTTTTGTTTCTGGAAGATGCAATGAAAAAGCAAATTGGTGCATCACTTGCTCGTGGACATGTCGATATGTATCTCAGCTATGAGCAGACTGAAAGTGCAAAAGGTGGCTACTCAATAGATTTTGACCTTCTTGAAAATTATCTTGCAGTGGCTGGTCAAATTGCAGAAAAATCTGGTCTTGAAAATGATGTGACTGTATCTTCACTTGTCCGCAATGGTGATATTGTCGCAAGAGCAGAAAATGAAGAGGATGAAGCGCTTTTGGGTGAGCTTACAAAAGAAGCGCTTTCAATGGCACTCAACGCTCTTGTGGAAGCTAGGAATAAAGAAGGCGAAACCATCAAGGCAGATCTTGAGGAGAAGCTTGACAAAATGCAACATTGTCTTGACAACATAAAGGGCTTTGCTCCTAGCGTCGTCAGTGATTACAGGGAAAAGCTTTCTAATCGCATCAGTGAGCTTCTAGATGGTGGTGTTGATGAAGGTCGCATTGCCACTGAGGTTGCAATCTTTGCAGACAAGTGCTGTATTGATGAGGAAATTACAAGACTCGGTGCACATATTGACCTTATGAGGAAAACCTTGTTGTTGTCAAAGCCTGTAGGCAGAGATCTTGATTTCAGAGTTCAAGAGATGAACAGGGAAACAAACACAATTGGAAGCAAAGCAAATGATTTGAGAATCACAGAAGAGGTTCTTGCACTCAAAAACGAAATTGAAAAAATTAGAGAACAAGCACAAAACGTTGAATGACGAGAGGATAAACGAATGAAAGGATTAGCAATTGTTATTTCAGGACATAGTGGTGTTGGCAAAAGTACAGTCATTGATCTTGTAAGAAAGGCCT
>JAFWBH010000147.1 GCA_017507205.1 Clostridia bacterium | reverse complement strand
TCAACCTCAAAGAAGCTTGATGTTGCTTTGCCAAGAGGTGTGAGGCCTGTGCAGAGGCACAAGCAAAGAAGGACGCTGACCTGCATCATCTTGTCTGCAAAGGGGTCAAGGACCATGCCAATGCCAGAGGTCATATTGAATTTCCTTGCAATAAATCCGTCAACAAGGTCACTGAGTGTTGCCACTGCAAAAACCCCTGCTCCCCAATAAAGCAGAGTTGTGTCTGAACGGACGCCTGCAAGTGCCATGAGAGTGACGAATGCAGGAATGCAAAGAATACGGAAATAGGTGATGAGGTTGGGGATTGTCCACAAATCTTTCTTGTTGATTTGAGCCATGCCTTTGAATGCCATTTTCTCTTCTCCCAAAAAGTCTTTGAATAAATTTTATAAATTTTATTCATTATAGCACAATCTGCCACCACTTGCAATCATATTTTTAATATAGATGGACAAAATAACCTTGTTGGTTTTCTATTTTGGTTAAAAGTGGAAAAAATTGTCAATAATGACAGATGTTGTGAGATTTATGAAGAATTGCTTGATTGTGATAAATGATAAGGCTGGAAAATGCAGACGTTGCTCGGTGGATAAAGTCCGTGGACAGATTGGTGAGCATATATTCAAGTCAGTGCATCTCCCCACAAACACCTCTCTTGATTTTGAAGGCTACGACTCTCTTGCAGTGTGTGGTGGTGATGGCACTCTGCAATTGATTATGCAGGATGTGTATCGCACTGACAAAACAGTATACTATTTCCCCTGTGGCACTCTGAACGACAAGGGTAAGGCAGAAAAATATTGCCACACCTCTGAAAGACCACACAAAATCACAATTGGCAAGGTTGATGACAGAGTTTTCACTTATGTTTTGGCTGGTGGTGCATTTACGGACATTGGATACAATGCCGATGAAAAAAACAAGCGCAGATTTGGTGTGCTTGCTTATGTGTCAAAGGTGCTGAAATCATACAAAATTAATCGTATAAAATGCAAGGTGTCAATCGATGATAAGGGCAAGACAATAGACTACGTTGGCGATTTTAATTTGGTTATGTTCATCAAGTCACCAAGGTGCTTTGGCTTCAAGTTTAATCGTGCCTTTGACGAGAAGGACGAGGGTGGTCATTTGCTCCTTATACGCAGTCCTAGGCACAATGGAATTTTGGGCAAAATTCAAATGTTTTTCCCCTTTTTCAGAGTGTTCTTTTTAGGGCTGAAAAAGGAGAGAGAGGACACTATAATTTTCAAGCGAATAGACAGCGCTGATATATACCTAAGCACTCCAATTGACTTCTGTATGGACGGTGAAAAATGCACCCTGTATGGAGCAAAAAGACTGTCCTTTGTAAAAACCGATTGCAGGCTTCAGGTCATAGATCTTGATTGATTTTTAGACAGCGCACCAAGCTCTACATTCAACACAAATTTAACCTGCAATATTTTGCAAAACAATAAAAAGCGATGTTAAAATGGCATTTTCACCAAATAAACATCGCTTTTGTGCATTTTTATATTTTTAGTGTGTGCTTGCAGTATTGGATTACTTCAAAAATTCTGACACCTCGCGAGGTGTTGAAAGGATATAATCTGCAC
>JAFWBH010000146.1 GCA_017507205.1 Clostridia bacterium | reverse complement strand
GTGTTGATTGTTGCAAAGGATGAGATTGTTTCATCATCGCTGTTGACAAGATATGCATGGACACCAGCTGTGCTTTGTGTGCCGATTGTCTTGACCCAGAATGAGATGCGATATGTCTTGTTTGCAGGGATACTGAATGCATCGGTGTCATAGTAGAAGTAGGTGTTTGAGTTTGCCTTGATCATCAATGCGTTGTCTGATGTGATGTTGTAAGGCTTGCCAGGGTTTTCAATGCCGTATTCGCTGAAATCTGCGTCATCTGCGATTGAAACAACACCAGCTGTCACGTCAATGTAGGGAAGTGTTTCATCTTCTTCGACATCTTCAAGAAGGCCTGCAATGCTGAATCCATTGGGTGTGCCAAGGGTTGTGCCTTCATATTCATTGGCGTCTGCTGTGAATGTTGTGAAGTCTGCTGAGATTGTTGTGTCCTCAAAGAGATTCTTTGTGTGGAGTGAAACCTTGAGATCTTCGCCGTTGGTTTCAAAGCCCTCTGTTGCTGTTGCACCTGTGTAATCTGCTTCTGCGATTTCTTCAAGTGCCACTTCGTCAAAGAATGCCCAACCAGTTGAGAATGTTCCGTTTGCAAGATAGGTTGTTTGTTCCTTTTCACTCTTCTTTGAGGTGCTTTCCCAGTTCTCATATGTGTATGATGTGTTGTCTGAGGGACTGCCTGTGCCGAGCCAGAGTGTCATTGTGTAGCTGTAATCTTTGTATTGGTTGCCTTCGATGTAGAAGGTGTAGGTTGTCCAGCCACCATTTGTGCCCTTTGTGAGATCAAGAGGCTCTGAGCTGGGAAGACCTGCTGCAAATTCACCATCTGACTTGTTTTCACTGATGCCCTTGATTGAGATGTCCTCGCCATCGCCTGAAAGGGTGAGGGTGACACCAGCACCGTGAATGTCATATGTGTAAACTGACACTGAGATTGCGTAGAACTTGCCTTTTTCAATGACAATGGGCTTTGATGCTTGGAGGCCTTGTGCTGTCATTCTTTGTTGTGAGAGCATATAGACCTTGTTGCCAAGACGGTCATCGCCAAAGCTTGCAATGATTTCTGCTGCGCCACCATCCTTTATAAGACGGTTTGCAGGGTGTGTAAGCTCAGCTGTTGTGCCATCTGTTGACACGTAGAATGTGCCTGCGTATTTTGAGTAGTTATCTGCAAGAGTTGTTGCGTCAATGACACCATTTTTGCCGAGGCCGATAGGTGCAGTTGTGCCGGTGACAACCTTCCAGTTGCTTGCTGCTGCAGTTGCACTGATCTTTGTTGTGCCAAAATCAAAGTGACCATTGTTGACCTTGAGGGTGTGGACTTGATTATTCTTGCGATATTCCTCGTTTTCAAGGGTGTATACTGCCTTGTTTTCTGCATAGACGTCTGCGTCAATTTCTTCAAGGAGAAGGTTGTCGAAGAATGCATAGCCACTTGTCAAGCCAAGGGTGTACTCTGAGTTGTACTTGCCAAGACCAAGTTGGACTGTGAGGGAAGTGTCTGATGAAACAGCACTTTCAAGATAGAAGGTGTATGTTTCCCATTGTCCCTTTGTGTCGATGCTTGCATATTCTGCATAGGCTGCTGAAGAAATGTAAATTCTTGCACCAGGCTCTGCATCTGACTTTTGGTTGCCGTCTTTGTCAACTGAACCAGCAATGTCATATGTGAGGACATCAACAGAAAGCTTGTAGAACTTGTTTGCTCCAAGCTTGAAGCTTGATGATGTATAACCATATGCTGTGGGGCCGTAGTCCTTGTCGTCAGTTGCTTCCTTGGGCATATAGACCATGAGAGCATTGTTGACTGCACCCTCTTCGCTTGAATAGTGTGATTTCAATGCGTTGTAGATTGTGCCGTCATCATTCCACAATGCTTTATGCTCATTGTAGAGTGTTTCTTCAAGGCCGATAACACCTGCAATGACTCCCTTGGGATATGAACCACTGGAATACATTGCTGCGCCTGACCAGCTGTCTGGTGTCAAGGGGAAGGTCTTGTCATTTAACTTGGTGACCTTAAAGTCGCCATTTGAAATGAGCAGGCCCTCTGTGGGCTTGACTGTGACGGTTTCTTCGTCTGTGGGATCTTCAACGGTCTCATCGCATGCGACGAGCATGAAGACTGAGAGCACCATCAAAAGTGCCATCATTAGTGCTAATACTGTAAGTCTTTTCTTATTCATACTCACCTTTTTCGTCGAAACGATAGTAGTTAATTTGTATTTTTAAGATTTTTGCTCTGCTTCAAATATGCCCACGTATGCACATACTTAAAACAATACGCTTGATTATTCTAAACTAAAAACATCTTTTTGGCAAATACTTTTTATAGTTTCTTACAAATTTCTCAAAATAACAGTATGGAAAAAATGAAAATTGACAAAATAGCATTGCCAGAAAGCAAACAAAAATATGCCATACCCCAAAAGAAAAAAGAAAGAAAAAGAGGTGTTCTTTTGGTGATTGGTGGGTTGCTTATAGGAGTGGTGAATGGATTGTTTGGTGCAGGGGGAGGAATGCTGGCAGTGCCGTTGCTTTCAATGGTGGCAGGGCTGAATATGAAGCACTCTCACGCCACGGCAATCCTTGTCATACTGCCTCTTTGTGCCGTCAGTTCAGTGGTGTATTTGACAAAGGGCATAGACGGTGGTGATGCATTTTTACCAACAATTTTGGGCGTAATTTTGGGTGGTATTATTGGTGCTTATGCTCTTAAAAAATGTAGCAACATATTTCTGCAAATCTTCTTTTACGGCGTAATGTTTCTTGCCGGACTTAAGATGATTTTTTGACAAAATCAAGTGTTTAAATGTCAAAAAGACATTATAAAGATGTGTTTAGGTAAAATATGAAGGTGTTTTTATATATCTTGGCAGGGGCGCTTGGTGGAGTGCTTGCAGGCATGGGAATGGGTGGTGGCACACTGACAATTCCACTTTTGGTTTTGCTGTTTGATGTAGATCAGACAGTGGCTCAAGTCATCAATCTTGTGGCATTTTTACCCACAGGGCTTGTTGCCTTGATGATACATTTCAAAAACAAGCTTGTTGATGTGAAGAAGGCTCTGATTGTGCTTCTTCCGGCATTGGCAACAACAGCTGTGGCGTCAATCTTTGCCACCAGCTTAAAGGCTGAGATGCTTACAAAGCTCTTTGGTGGATTTTTGATTGCCACTGCCATTGTGTCCTTTACATTGCAGACACTCAAAAGAAATTGAGGTCATAAATTTTTGCCTATTTTTCTGACAAAATCAAAATTTCACAAAAAATGGGTATTTACATTTTGTAAAAGCTGTATTATAATAATCTTGGAAGCAAATGTGAATAATATTCACAAATTGTTTTCAAAGGGAAATAGATTGATTTTTTTGAGGGTCTTGCTGAGCAAGACATTCTTTGTGAATTGGAGCAAATTGTTTTAAATGGTGCGTGGCTCAAAAAAATCTGCAAATTTTCAAAAAATCAGTCTTGAATATGTTGAAAAAATATATTACAATATCTATTGTAAGGGGCTTTCGGGCAAAACCGAGCCTACTAAGGAGATACATACATGGAAAAAATCGCAATTATTGACCTTGGCTCAAATTCAGCACGACTAGTTTTGGTCAACATTCTTGAAGGGGGACATTTTGTCGTCTTTGATGAACTGAAGGAATCTGTTCGTCTTGGACAGGATATGGACTGGGATGGCTTCATCAAGCCACAGCGTATTGCACAGACCATAAAAACACTGACAATGTTTCGCCGTCTGTGCGATGCAAACCATATTGACAAGATTTTTGCATACGCGACTGCTGCAGTAAGACGTGCCAAAAATCAAAAGTCATTCCTTGACGAAGTGGCAATGACCTGTGGCATCAAAATCAAGGTGCTGACGGTTGAAGAGCAAGCAATGCTTGTCTATCAAGGTGTCATCAACTCTATGGATATCCCCAAGGGCTTGATTATGGAAATGGGTGGTGGCTCAACCAACCTCATTTATTACAATCGTAGAAACCTCATCCACTACGACACATTGCCCTTTGGCTCAGTGACTCTCACCGACCTTTTCAAAAATGACGGAAGTGAGCCTGAGGAAAGAGCAAGAAAGATTGAGGCATTCATTGGCGAGCATCTTGACAAAATCTCTTGGCTCAGCCAAGTAGACCCCGACACACAGGTTGTTGGTGTTGGTGGTGCATTCAGAAACCTTGGCAGAATCAGCCGTCTTATGAAAAAATATCCCTTCCGTATGACACACAACTATGAGGTGCCTATGGATGAGTTTGAAAAGATTTACGCAACCATCAGAAAGCTTGACCTTGACAGCACAATGAAAATCAAGGGACTTTCAAGTGGCAGAGCAGACATTTTCCCCAGCGCACTGGCTGTTATGAATTCAGTATTTTCAAGATTCAGCTTTGAAAAGGTGACCATCAGTGGCTGTGGACTTCGTGAGGGTGCAATGTTCCGTTATGCAGTGCCTGGCGTCAATGAAAGACCAATCAGTGACGTCCTTGGACACTCACTGCATACATTGATGAAGTATTTTGACATCAATGAAACTCACGCAGAGCAGGTCTACAATCTTTCAACACAGCTTTTCAAACAGCTTAAGGTGTTGCACAAGCTTCCCAGAATGTATGTGAGAGTTTTGAAGATTGCATCACTTCTTCACGATTGTGGCATGCGCATCAAATATTACAATCATCATCTCCATTCAAGCTATATCATCCTCAACAGCAACCTCTATGGTGTGCCTCACAAGGAACTTGTCCTTGCAGCACTTGTGGCAAGTGGACATCGCAAGACAAGTGAAATTCCAAAAGAGGATATTCAAAAATATCTCAGTATGCTCACCCCTGAGAATGTTGATGCAGTGCGCAAGCTCAGTGTCATTCTTCAAATTGCAGAGAGCTTTGACAGAAGTCAGTCAAGTGTTGTCACAGGCATTGATTGTGATGTCCTTGGTGACAGTGTCATCGTCAAAACACAAGCAGAGGGTGATTGCTCACTTGAAGTGAAGGATGCAATGCATGCTGCACCTGAATTTAAGGCAGCATATGGCAAGAACCTTGACATCCTGTAAGATCGTCCTTGCATCAGGCTCCCCTCGCAGAAGGGACTTGATGCAGGAGATGAATATTGACACAGAAATTCTTGTCCCAGAAGTAGACGAAAAAAGCGTTTTGGAGAGCAATCCAAAACGCCTTGTTATAAAAGAGGCTTTGTGGAAAAACCGTGGCGCACGCAGTCAATTTGATTGTGGTGGAAAAGTGGTTGTTTCAGCAGATACCATAGTTTATCGTAAAAAAGAGTATACAAAACCCCGTGATTTGCAAAATGCCGTTGAAATCTTGACGGAGCTTTGTGGCAAGTGGCACAGTGTCTATACAGGGGTGGTTGTATATCACGATGGCAAGGAGATTTCCTTTGCTGTCAGATCACTTGTTCGACTTAAAAATCTCTCCCCAAAAAAGATTGAGGACTATGTAAACACATTCAAGCCACTTGACAAGGCAGGGGCATACGCCATACAGGAAAACACTGTTGTTGACAGGTGGATTGGAAGCTATACAAACATTGTGGGGTTGCCCACAGAAAAGCTTAAGAAAGTATTGAAAAGGATAGGAGTATACAATGGCTAACATTCAGCTTTCTGTTGACCTTGGCAGTAAATTTATCACAATCTGCCAAAAGGATGTAGGGCTTGTTTTGAGAGAGCCTTGCATTGCTATTGCACAAAAAACCAAGGATCGCTATGAGCTTCGTGAGGTAGGCTTCAGAGCAGAGAGTATAATTTCAACAGCACTAGGTGGTGCGAGAGTTGTCTGTCCCGTCCAAGAGGGCTTCATTGTTGATGAGGAAATGTTCACCCTTCTTTTGAAGGAGTTTTTCAAAAAGATTTTGCCCTCATCATTTATCAAGCCCAGAGTCAAGGCAATTGTCAGCATTACATCTGCAATGACCAACAGCGACAGGCGTGTGGTTGAAAAATGTTTTATTTCAGCTGGCATCAAGGAAGTTATCCTTGTTGAATCGCCCTTGTCAATGCTCGCCTATACAGGCTCAATTGGTGGAATGTTTGTTGATATTGGTGCAGGAAAGACAGAAATCGCATCAGTGACCAATCGTGGCATTGCATCAGCAGTGTCAGTGAATATTGCAGGTGAGGCGTTCAACAATGCAATCATTGACAGCCTTCAAAAGCATTATGGTGTCAAGCTGGGGGCTTATACCGTTGAAAAGATGAAGAAAAATGCTCTTTCATTCTATCTTAATGATGAGGGCAGATACATAGTCACAGGCACAGGCAGTGATGGTGTGCCAGCACAGCTCAGTGTGTCAGCAGAGGATATGCGTGACGCAGTGCTTCCTCTTGTAGATGACATCATTGAGGTGATTATGTCAGTGCTTCAAGAAACACCCCCAGAGCTTAGTGCAGAGATACTCCGAAAGGGCATCTTTATGTCTGGTGGATCAACCTATATTCCCGGCCTTGTTGACTATATGGAGCAAGCGCTTGAGCTTCCAATCACTGTTGTCACCGATGTTGAAAATGCAGTGGCACTTGGTGGCATCAAGTTCTTTGATGACATGCATTATCTTGGCAATTTGCTTGGGATAAGACTTGATTGATAAAAATCATATTTTGACACAACAAAGGGTTTAAACACTCGTTTTGATGTGATAAAATAGACAAAAGAGCAAATAAAACGACAAAACAAGACACCAATCTCGGTGTCTTTTTGTTATGCTTTTACTATGAGAAAAATTGTTGTCACGTCAGGAAAGGGTGGTGTTGGAAAGACCACGGTCACAGCACTGCTTGGAAGAAAGCTGTCCCTTATGGGATATGGTGTTGTCCTTGTGGACGGAGATGTTGGGTTGAACAATCTGGATGTTGTGATGGGCATTGAAGGCAAGGTTGTCTATGACATCAGTGATGTCCTTGATGGAAGATGTAGATTGAGTCAGGCTCTTGTTTTGGACAATGAAAGTGGGGTGCGAGTTTTGCCCTCATCGTCAAGAAAGCTTGATGTAAGTCCACAAGCATTTCGTGGTGTAATAGACTCAATAAATGCTGACTTCGTGTTGATTGATTGTCCAGCAGGAATTGATGAGGGCTTTCATAGAGCTGTGTCCTCGGCAAATGAGGCAATTGTTGTCACCACTCCCTCTGCATCTGCAATTCGAGATGCCGACAAGGTGCGTGGGCTTCTTTCATCCTATCATCTTGGAGATGTAAGCCTTGTGGTCAATCGTGTCAGATACGATATGATAAGAAGGGGCGAAATGCTCACTTCAAAGGAAATTGGCAACCTTCTTCACTTGGCTGTCATAGGAGTTGTGCCCGAGGATGACCATGTGACTGTTTATCAACAGCTTGGCAGAGTGCCAGAGTTTGCTGTCAGCGAAAAAAGTGGTGATATCCTTGCTGAAAACGTGGCAAAATCAACCAAAAATCTTGTTGAGCCGTATATGAAAAGAAGATGGAGGTGGAGATGAAGCCATCAAGAGCATCATTTGATAGATTGAAGAAAATGCTGGTGGATGACAAAATTGGCGCAGGTGACGGATTTTTGAGTATTTTCAAAACAGAAATCACAAGGCTTGTAAAGGACTATTTTGTCTTGGACGGAGATGTAGACATCAAAATTGAAATTGACGATTTTGGCATATACAAGGTTGACATTTTGTTTGATGCCGAGGATACAAAGGGCTTTTCAACTGCCATTGACACAAAAAGTGGTATATATTGATTTCACACTGCATAGTATTTTGCGAGGTGAAAAATGGAACAAACAGAAAAGCTTGAAGCAATAGTCACAGAAAATCAATTTGTAGAAAACAGAGTGCAAGAAAAAAAGAGACGTTCATTGAAGTCCTTGAAGGAACGTGGGATAGATATTCTTGATCTTGCAATGGTCCCCGTCACCCTTGGCGTATTTGTGTCCCTTGGATTTTTGTTTGCAGGACTCTTTGGCTCTGCAGGTGTTGAGGGCATAACATCAATTATTGAAAAATTGATATAACCATAGGGTAAACCCTATGAAAATCAAAATTCATCCACTTTTTGGCGTGCTTGTCATTCTCACCATAATTTTTGGTGGGGGAGCAAGCATGTTGTGGACGTTTCTTGCAGTCCTGCTCCACGAGGCAGGACACTATCTGGTGGCAAAATCACGAGGCTATATTATGGGCAGTCTTGTGCTTATGCCATTTGGTGCAGAGATGTCCACAAAGGAAAGCTTTGACAGCAGGTCAAGTGTGATGATAGGTCTTGCTGGGCCAGTGACAAACATTGCCCTTGCTCTTATCACCGTGGGAATATGGTGGGTTTTCCCATCGGCCTATACGGTGACAAGACCCTTTCTCAATGCCAATATATCAATGGCATTTTTCAATTTATTGCCCGTATATCCACTTGATGGGGCAAGAGTTTTGGTTGGACTTTCAAAAAACAAGCTGAAAGCGATAAAATGGCTGAAAGTTTTTGGCGTTATTGTCAGTGTGTGTGCATTGGTTTTGTTTGTGCTGTCTTGCTTTGCAACGCCAAACTTCACTTTTGCTGTTGTTGCGATATTTCTTTTTTATGGGGCAATCACAGACAGAGCAGAGGAAAGCTATGTCAGCATATTTTCCTCAATTTCAAAGGACTACACCATAGGTGTAGAAAGGAAGAATATCCTCATATCAAAAGATGTGCCTCTACAACGACTTTTACGCTTTTCAGGTCAGAATGCCCTTGTCACATTTGAGGTGGTTGACATGGATTTCTTATCCTTTGATGAAGAAAAATTGAAGAGCCTTGCCTTGACCTATAAGATGTCAACGCCAATTGGCGATGCGTTGAGTGGAAGAGCAACAAGCCTAAGCTCCATAACGGCAGATGTGGGTGCCGAATGTGATGAAATTATAGGGGAAAAATCCTCTTTTTCAAAAAGAAAAAGAGCAAGAAAATTGCCCAAAAGGAAATACAAGAGGTTATAAAGCATTAGGCTTTATAAAAAAACGAGGAATATATTGATTTTTTTGTCCCTTTGTGCTAAAATTTAAAAAAATACAATCGCTTCAAAGCACGGAGGATTTATGTACTATATCGGTATTGACGTTGGTGGTATGAGCATTAAGGCTGGCATCATTGACGAAAACGGCAACATTTTAAGACAACAATTTATCGTCACAGTCCCCGACAAGCCATCAGATGAAATCGTTGAGCAAATCGCAGTGCTCATTGAGGACATTGCCATAGCACACAAGCTTACAATGGCTGACATCGCAGGCATCGGTCTTGGCTTCCCCGGATCAGTTTGGGATCAAAAGGGTGAGATTGTCTATTGTTGCAACATCAATCTTGTCAAGGTGCCTGTTGTAAAAATGCTCACAGCACGCCTTGGTGTAAGCAATATCAAGATCAGCAATGACGCCAATTGTGCAGCTCTTGCAGAAACAAGATTTGGTGCAGGCAAGGGTGCAATGAACAGCGTCATGATCACTCTTGGCACAGGCCTTGGCACAGGCATTATTGTTGACGGAAAGCTCCTCACTGGCAATCGCAGTGCAGGCGCAGAGGGTGGCCATATACAGATCAACTTTGGTGGCCCCACCTGTGGCTGTGGCAAGAAGGGGCACTATGAGGCATACGCATCAGCAACAGCCCTCATTGAGCAAACGAAGCAAGCCATGGCAAAGCACCCCGAGAGTGTCCTCAATGAAGTTGCCAAAATTTACGGAGTCAACGGAAAGACAGTGTTCATCGCAGCAAAACAAGGCGATAAAGTGGCTGTTGCGACACTCAACAGATATATCAAGTATATCGGCATAGGCCTTGTAAACTTTGCAAATCTCTTTTATCCCGAGGTTATGATCATCGGTGGTGGTGTGTCAAGACAGGGTGATGTTTTGGTCAAGCCCTTGCAAAGATACGTGTCAAGAAACGTCTATGGCTCAAAGTATAATCCAAAGATTAAGGTGGTTGCAGCAACCCTTGGAAACGAGGCTGGCATCATTGGCGCAGCCTGCCTTGCAATGAACTGATATGAACGATTACAAGAAAAAAATAGATGAGCTTTTGCTGTCTGTTGAAAAGCCTGCAAGATATGTGGGTGGCGAGTGGAATGTCCCCGATATGAAGAAGCAGGCAAAGGCAAAATTTTGTTTTTGCTTCCCTGATATTTATGAAATCGGCATGAGCAATCTGGGGCTTCAGATACTCTATGATATTATCAACAGACACCCCGATTTTATCGCAGAAAGATGCTATGCTCCCTGGACAGATATGGGGGCAAAGCTCCGTGAAAACGACATACCCTTGTTGTCCCTTGAAACAGCCACACCATTGAAGGATTTTGATGTGGTAGGCTTTTCTGTGCAGTTTGAGCTTTTGTATTCAAATGTTTTATATATGCTCGACCTTGCTGGCATACCATTTTATGCAAAGGACAGAGGAGGTGAATATCCAATTATTTGTGCAGGTGGTCCTTGCGCAGTAAACCCAGAGCCCTTTGCTCCGTTTTTTGATTGTATTGTCATTGGTGAGGGCGAAGAGGCAGATCTTGAGCTTTTGAAGAAGGTTGCCGAAGGCAAGGAAAAGGGCTTGAGTAAGGTTCAAATCCTTGAAGAGCTGAAAAAGATTGAAGGAGTATATGTGCCTTCACTTTTGACTGAGGGTGAAAGGGTGGTCAAGGCAGTGGTCAAGGATTTTGAAAACGCACCTTATCCCACAAAGCCCCTTGTGCCAAATATCGAGATTGTTCACGACAGAGCAACTCTTGAATTGTATCGTGGCTGTGCAAGTGGATGCAGATTCTGTCAAGCAGGCTATTATTATCGTCCTATCCGTGAACGTTCGGCAGAAAAATGTGCTGAATACGGCAGGGAAATGATCAACAATTCTGGCTTTGGTGAGATTTCACTTTGCTCACTTTCAACAAGCGACTATACAGGTCTTATGGACCTTGAAAAAGAGCTTCGCCCATTCATTGATGAAAAGAAGATTACGCTTGCCCTTCCAAGCCTGAGGCTTTCAAGCTTTACAAAGGAAATGGCACAATCTTCAAGACGCAGCTCATTGACCTTTGCGCCGGAAGCAGGCACACAAAGGCTCCGTAATGTCATCAACAAAAATGTGACAGATGAGGAAATTGGCAACATTGGCAGAGCATTCGAGGCAGGATATGACAGTGTAAAGCTTTACTTTATGCTTGGCTTGCCCACAGAAACCGATGAGGATATTTTGGGCATTGCAGAGATATGCAAGAGGCTCAGAAGCCTTTATATCGAAATACGCAAAAAGCGCAATTTGACAATTTCAGTGTCTTGCTCGGTGTTCATCCCCAAGCCTAGCACTCCTTTTCAATGGGAAGCACAAATCTCCCTTGACGAAATGTTGAGGAGACAAAAGCTTTTGAGGAACGCACTCCGTGAAATCAAGGGCGTATCATTCTCATGGCATGGTGCAGAAACATCTGTCCTTGAAGTTGTCCTTGCAAGAGGTGACAAGAAGCTGGCTCCTGTCATTGTGCGCGCATACGAGCTTGGCGCAAAATTTGACAGCTGGACAGAGTATTTCAGCTGGGATATCTGGACACAAGCCTTTGCCGATTGTGGTATTGATATGGGCGAATATATTGGAGAAATATCAGAGGATAAGGATTTGCCTTGGGATTTCATTGATATTGGTGTCAGCAAGAAGTACTTGCTGGGTCAAAGACATCTTGCATATCAAGGAATAACCACAAAAAATTGCAGAGAGGGTTGCAACGGCTGTGGAGCAAATAAGCTGGGAAGGTGCACAATAATATGATAGTGTTGAAATATACAAAAAGCCTTGATGCAAGGTTCATCTCCCACATAGACCTTCTCAAGCATATAGGACGAATTTTGCGTAGAGCAGGGATACCTGTCAAGCATTCACAGGGCTTCAACCCCCACGCATTGTTGTTTTTCTCACCACCTATGGTGCTGGGTGTCAATTCCTATGCTGAATATGTGGCAATTGACACAGATATGAATGGTGACGAGGTTTTTGAACGCTTCAACAATTCTGTCCCCGATGGACTCAAAGCAATAAACTGGTTCAAAACAGACAAAAACCCTAACATTCAAGGGAAAAGCGTGTCTGCTGACTATGTTTTGGACGTGCCTTATTTTGAGTTTGATTATAAGGACGGCTTTGAAATCACCTACAAGAAAAAGGATGATATGGTCACAGAGGATATCGCAAGGAAAATCTTTGGGATATTCAATGCAGATGGCCGTCTTGGTGTCCGTCTTGCCTCTGGCAACAACAATCTCCGTGTTGACAGACTTGCCACAGGCTTGAACGAAAAATATGGCAAGGATATCAAAATCACAACAATAGCAAAAATTGCACAATATGTTGATGTTGACGGCAAGGAAATTGACGTTGACTTATATTTGAAATAATATGAAAAACATCCTCATCGACTACACAGAAGGGATAGTGCGTGTTGCTCTTGTAGACGGCAAAACCCTTGAAGAGTTCTCTGTTGAGCATTCATCAAGGACGGGTATTGTCGGAAACATTTACAAGGGAAAGGTTGAAAACGTGCTGTCTGGCATGAAGGCCGTTTTTGTCAATATTGGTCTTGACAGAAATGGCTTTTTGCACGTAGGAGATGACCTCGTTGACCCCGGGCAAATCTGTGTCAACGGAGGAGCAAGGCCCCTCAATGTAAGCCCCGGGGATATGATTATGTGTCAGGTTGAAAAGGACAGCTTTGGCACAAAAGGACCTCGCCTCACCACAGACATCACCCTCGCTGGCTACTATCTTGTTTTCACTCCAATGTCAAGCTATATCGGGGTGTCAAGGAAGATTGAAAATCCAGAAAGAAGGCAGTATCTTGAGGACCTTGTAAAATCGCTTTGTCCACAAAACATGGGTTTTATCGTGCGTTCTGCGTCATATAAAGCCTCTGATGATGAAATTAAAGCAGAAATCGACCAGCTTATTTCGTTGTGGGATAGAGTGGTCAAAAACTATCAATCTGCCACTCCGACAGCCCTTGTGTTTCAGGAGGCAGAGCTTCTTGAAAGAGCAGTCCGTGATACTCTTGCAGAGGACATAGATAAGGTGATTGTAAATGAAAAGACCATTGCTGAAATCCTCAGGGATAATGTGAGTGGAGCAACGGTTGAATATTATGATGGTGACAGAAACATATTCAAGCATTTTGGCGTTGACAATCAAATCAACAGGCTGTATGAAAGACGCGTGAATTTGAAGAATGGTGGTTATCTCATCATAGACAAAACAGAAGCATTGACCGTCATTGATGTCAACACTGGAAAGTTTGTCGGTGGGCAAAATCTTGAAGATACCGTCTACAAGACCAACCTTGAAGGCGCAGAGGAGATTGCAAGGCAATTGCGACTTAGAAACATTGGTGGCATTGTTGTCATTGATTTTATTGATATGACAGACAAGAGCCACAAGACAGATGTTGTCAATTGTCTTAAAGAGTGCTTGAAAAAGGACAGCAAGCGCACATCGGCAGTTGAGATGACCAGCCTTGGACTTGTTCAGCTGACAAGGAAGAAAACCTCATTGCCCATTGCTGAATTTATGCTTGATGATTGTGAGGATTGCATTGATGGCCACGTTTTATCATCTATCCAGGCGCTTTTGATGATGAGGGGAGATCTTGTTGATTTTACATTGAAAAACAAGGGAGAAAGCATTGTCGCAAGGGTGAATCCAGCACTTATTGAGGCGCATAAAGAGGTTGATGTATTCAGCGTTGACAAGGGCAAGGCATTGAGTGGTGTCAAGGCATATCTTATTCCAGATGAAAAGCTGAAAAGAAATGAATATTTCTTTGAAATCACAGATGGCGAGGAAATTTTGCCGAATGTGGCAGTGGAGATTTGACCACAAGAAATTAAGCCCTTGCAAAAGGCGCGTGATTGTGGTATAATAATATAAGTATGAGAAAATGGTGTATAGAAAACGAAAATGAAATAAAGCTCATTGAAAACCTTGTTGATCGTGGTCAAGACGAGGTCAAGGTGAAAATGAGCAAGGTGGCATTGTCAGCAGATGACATTGTCCATTTTGTCACGGACAGTGAGCATATTGTCCCCGGCCACAGTGGTGTTGCATATGTCAGTGAGGCAGACGAATCACTGGGCTTTAAGCTCGGCTCACGAGTGATTGTCAGCCCATTCATCAAAGCTGAAAAGCATGGTGTAGAGAGAGTTGATGTCCTTGGTGTCAATCGTGACGGCTTGCTTGTGGACTTTGTTTCACTCCCTGCAGAAAATGTCTATGCAATCCCTGACGGAATCAGTGACAACGAGGCCGTTTTCACCGATTATGTTGCATTGGGAAGCAGTATCATCGAGAGTATGGACTGCGACAAGGGTGACTACATCCTCATTTCAAGCGCATCAACCGTTGGACTTATTCTTGCACAAATTGCAATCTACTATCAGCTGGTGCCAATTTTGGTTGACATCAATGGTGACAAGCTTAAGCTTGCAGAAAGCTGGGGCGTGTATTACACCCTCAATCCAATGTTTGACAATCTTGAAAGAAGAGTGGAAGAAATCACAGGTGGCAGAATGTGCGATTTTGCAGTTTTCACCGGAGATAGCATTCCCTTTGCAAATATTGCACGTCTTGTGAAGGAAAATGGTGTTGTGATAGTGTCTGGCTATTCATCACATCAAAAGCATCAGCTTGATATGAATGTCATTCTTGACAAAAAGCTGACAGTAAAGGGTGTTGCAGACGGCATTGATGAAATGAGCTCTGCCATCAATCTCCTCGCCAACAAGATCATCAAAATAGACGGAGTCATCACCGAAAGCGTATATTTTGAAGACGTGCCAGAAATGATCAAAAAATGCGTGGAGTATCCGTATCAGTTTAATAATATTCTCATCGAAATATAAAACTGCGCTATTTAGCGAATAACATCGTCAACAGTAAATCCCACGAGCAGTTATGTACACCAAGTACACGCCTGTCCGTGGGATTTTTGTTTCCTTGTTCTTCATCTAAATATCGCAGTTTTGCAGAGTGCAGTAAAACACTGCCTGCAAACATCCGTCAATAAAAAATAGCGCTATTTAGCGTTTTGTGACATAGTGAGTGTGAACATATCAAGCGAATAACCACCCCTGCCTCACGTGTTTCCCCTCATTTGCTACGCAAAGGGGACACACGACGCGATTAACTTCGTAGCAATCGCTATTCCGTCACTGCGTTCCTTACGGCTCTTGCACATTAAGGACATTCCACT
>JAFWBH010000145.1 GCA_017507205.1 Clostridia bacterium | reverse complement strand
TTGTTTGCAATGAAATAAGACCCTATTTTCTTTCCATCGCTTATAGTGATTGAAATATGAGGGCTTGAAAACACTATTTTTTCGACAATGGAAACAATTGCCCTTTGCTCTGCAGATGGAGCTTTCATGAACTTTAATCTTGCAGGTGTATTGTAAAAGAGATTTTCCACTGTCATTGTTGTTCCATTTGCTCTTGAATCAACTCTTTCATCAACAACCTTGCCACCAACCAAATATAGGTATGACGCAACATCATCATTCGCAGTTTTTGAAATCAATGTCACCTCAGACACTGATGCGATGCTTGCAAGAGCTTCACCTCTAAAACCAAGGGTGGAAAGAGTTTCAAGATCTCTAATGCGTGAAAGCTTTGATGTTGCGTGAGGCAAAAATGCGCTGCGAATATCGTCTTTATCAATGCCAATACCGTTGTCACTGACTTGAATACGCTTAAGACCACCATCTATGAAGGTGATGTCAATCTCTGTCGCGCCAGCGTCAATTGCATTTTCTACAAGCTCCTTTACAACAGATGCTGGTCGTTCAACCACCTCACCTGCTGAAATCATATTGAATACACTTGGATCAAGTAAATTGATTTTTGCCATATTATTTCCTCGTTGGTATTAGTCGTTTCCGTTCAATCTCTTGTTTATATCTGTGAGAATAGTGAGTGCTTGAAGTGGTGTAAGAGTATCCACGTTGAGTGCCTTGATTTCCTCTTCAATTTTTGATTCATGCACATCAAACAAACTGACCTGCTCTGTCTTGGTTGTCTTTGTTGATGAAAGCATGATTGAATTTGTGTCACGATTTTTTGCATCCTCTTCAAGAGATGCCATAATTCGTCTTGCATGGTCAACAACCGGCTTCAAAACACCAGCAAGGGATGCAACCTCAATACCGAAGCTTCTGCTTGCACCACCTCTGGTGATTTTATGCAAGAAAATAATAGTATCATTATGCTCACTTACAAGCACACGATAATTTTTTACACCCTCAAGGTCCTCAAGCTCTGTCAATTCATGAAAATGAGTTGCAAACAATGTCTTTGCCTTTACGGATTTTGTAATATATTCAAGAACAGCCCATGCAATGCTCAATCCGTCAAAGGTTGATGTTCCTCTGCCAATTTCATCAAGAATAAGCAAGCTGGACGATGTTGCGTAATTGAGTATTGTCGCAACCTCTATCATTTCAACCATAAATGTGCTTTGACCACCAAACAAGTCATCGCTGGCTCCAATTCTTGTAAAAATTCTGTCGGTCAGTGAAATTTCTGCCTCATCTGCAGGAACAAAGCATCCAATATGTGCCATAAGAGTAATAAGTGCAACTTGACGCATATAAGTGCTTTTGCCAGCCATATTCGGACCTGTAATGACCATCGTTCTATTCTCATTGTTATCTAGGACAGTATCGTTGGGGACATATGATCCTCTATCAACCAGACGTTCAACAACGGGATGTCTGCCATTTTGATCTTTATGCACTTTGCTTTTGCATTGATGATAGGTTTAATATATCTGTTTGACACAGAAACCACTGCCAGTGACAAAATCACATCAATGTATGCAAGTGCTCTTGCTGTGGTTTGAAGCTTATATAACTCTTCCATGCAAATCTCTTTGAGATTTGCAAAAATTCTATTTTCGATGGCAGTGGCATTCTCTTCAGCTGACAGAACCTTAATCTCGATTTCCTTCAGCTCGTCAGTAATATATCTTTCACCATTGACAAGTGTTTGCTTGCGTTGATAGCGATATGGCACCTTATCCGTGAAGGATTTAGACACTTCAATGTAATATCCGAATACCTTATTGAAATGAACCTTCAAGGTCTTTATTCCTGTTTCCTCTCTTTCTCTTGCTTCAAGCTCATCAAGCCAAGATTTTGCAGTGTCATTGATGTTCTTATATTCGTCAAGCTGTTTGTCATATCCAACTTTAATAAAGCCACCCAAACGGTATGAAAGAAGCTTGTCTGGATTCAGTGCAGAAAGAATTTCAGAAGAAAGTTTTGAAAGCTCATCCAAGCTTCCACTCAAGGTTTTGATC
>JAFWBH010000144.1 GCA_017507205.1 Clostridia bacterium | reverse complement strand
TGAAGGGACTTGAACCCCCGACCTCTTGAACCCCATTCAAGCGCGCTACCAAACTGCGCCACACCCATGTAGCGTTGCCATTATAAATCACTTGAACAAAAAATGCAAGCGTTTGACAACAAATAAATAAAATAGTTGAAAATTATTGATTTTCCTCTTTTTTCTTTGAAAGAGAAGTGACCATAAAAATGAGTCCACCTGCAAGCACCACAACAACAGACAGAACGATTGCAATGATTTGCACTGTTGTCAGACCGTCAAGCTTGAATTGGTCCTTGTGGATGAGCACTTCACCTTCATCATACTTTACTTTGTAGAAATCCCCGATCTTTTCAACGACTTCAAGCCTTGTTCCGTCAGTGACTCTTGCCACGACAACATTGCTGTCTGCAACAGAGAACAGACTCACCAGCTCGCCAGCGCGAGATGATTTTGCTCTGCCATAGTCTTTGCTGACCCTTTCGGGCAATTCAGGTGTTTGGGGTGCAGGAGCAGGCTTTGAGGATGTTTTCTTTTCAAGCCCACTCATTTGAGTGTAGTAAGCCTTTTCATTATATTCAACTCTCACCCAGTTTTCATCATCAAAGCCACCATTGTCAACGACATTGATTGATGTGCCTTTGCTCACCACAATGCCATCATCTGTCATAGGATTGACATATAGCTTTATGCTGTCCTTTGCCACATATTCACCTGCGCAAGCAGTTGATGCAGTGACACTATTTACGTTTGCAACAAAGCCCTTCTTGCCCTCAAATGAGGTGTAGAGAAGTCCATCAATTTCATGGCAGACAAAGGTCAAGCCAGCACCAATCTTGACAGCTGTTTTGCCGTCATTGTCATTGGTCATGAAGTAGGTTTTTTCAGTTGAGATATATGTGCCCACTGTTGTATTTTCTGTGTCTATAGATGAAGGAGCTTGCTTTGATTTTGTCATAGGATTGCTGGCAGAAATGAGAGCATTCTCCTCGGTTGTGATGACAATTTTGTCACCCATTTCAGCCATTGATTTGACGGTGAAATTGTATGCCTTTGATTCAAGAGGAATGTCTGTTGAAAGAGGCGCAGAGTCGTCTATGCTTGATGCAATCACATCCTGCCACTTGTAGCAGTGAATTGTGTTGTCATCGCCGAGGACATAGACATTGCCCACCTTGTCAGCAAGAACATCAACAGGGGTATATCCACTTGTGTTAAATGACAAAAGGTCGGTTTTTTCAAGACCAAGAGAGGTGCTTCTTGCCACAACAACTTGGGCGTCTGTGAGGATATAATAAAGCTCATCAACATAAATGGCTCTGGCATTGTTTACATCAAAAATCTTGTGTAAACTGCCGATTATGTTAAGATAAACCCCGTCTTTTGCAAGAACATACATTCCGTCACTGTAAAATATGTCAATGATTGAAAGGTTGGTTTTGATTGTGCCAACCACTGTTTTGTTTTCAACAATTGTAATGCCGTCAGCTGTTGCAACATAAAGCTTTCCGTTGCCCTCTGCTATGGCTGTTGGCTTGTTCAGTGAAAGTGAATCTACACTTGCACCAACATAGAGAAGTCTATCATTGAGGGTGTCTGTTATGATCAGTGTATCTCCAAGCATAATTGAGCTTGAAGGAGTGTTTAATCTGTCAAGAGTGTTGCCTGTGTATGAGTGGTTGCCGACCAGTGTCAAGGCACCATCTGCATAAGCATATTTATCGTATCCCTCACTGCCTTTTGCAATGTAGACAAATTCACCAAATGCTGTGTAATTTTGTTCAGTCAAAGCTGTGTCAACAATCTCGTAATTTTCAGGGTCGATCAAGATGATGTTTTTGCCATTGTGAGCATATATGACCTTGCCGATTATTGCATTGTAAACACGAGTGTGGAGTATGCTTTCAGCTTGTTGACTCTCGGTGTCAAATATATGCAGGAAGTCAAACTCATAGTCGACTGCAAAGCTGTAAATTGTGTTGCTGCTTGCAGTGATGACAGGAGTGCCGTTGAAGATTTTATTTTCATACGTTGTGGGCAATGCAAGGCTGTCAGCATAGACATCCACCTTGCCAGACTTGTGGACGAAAAGAGAGGTGCCGTCTGTTGCAAGATAGCAGTCATTGAAAAGGTCTGTTTTTTCAATGGTCACGTTGTCGCTGTCAAGATAAGCAGTGTAGAAGGCATTTTCACCCTTGATGACTGCTGTGTTGCCAAACACAAAGATTTTCACTGCGTTG
>JAFWBH010000143.1 GCA_017507205.1 Clostridia bacterium | reverse complement strand
TTGCCTGCAAGCATATACTCGCCAAAATTCATAGGCTCTGTTGCGTAGCGAAGCTTTGCCTTTGGCTTTAGACATGATTTTGCAGTGACTGTCATCTTTCCCTCTTCAATTGACACGAGGGTGAGAATCATATCTGCATCACCATAAGGCACTGCCCTTGTGACTATTGCTGTGACCTTCTTTGCATCCATTATTTTTTCAAATCCTTGATATCGTAGCCCAGCTCTCTCATAAGATAATCGCTGTTGCGCCAATCAGGCTTTGCCTTGACATAAAGGGTGAGGAATACTCTCTCTCCCGTCATCTCTTCAAGGTCCTCTCTTGCAGAGCTTGCAATCCTTTTGAGTGTGCTTCCTCCCTTGCCAATGACAATTGCTTTGTGAGATTGCTTTTCAACAACGATGTCAGCATCCACCTCGTATATGGGCTTGTCCTCACGCATTTCAAACTTGTTGATGTATACGCCTATGCCGTAAGGAATTTCCTTGTCAAGAAGGTAGAGTGCCTTTTCACGTATGATTTCCGCCGCCATAAAACGCATACTGCTGTCTGTGAACATTTCCTCGGGGAACATCTGGACTCCATCTGGGAGCAATGGGAAAAGCTCATCAATGATGGGATCAAGGTTTTCGCCCTTCTTGGCTGAAATTGGCACAACTGCCTTTATTTGAGGGAATGCTGTGAGCTTTTGAATGGCATCAAGCATTGTAAGCTTTGTGACAGCATCCTCTTTGTTGAGCACCACTACAAGAGGCTTTGAGTCAGAGTGCTTTTCAATAAACTCATAGTCTTCCTTTTGAATGCCCTTGGCTGTATCTATGACATACAACACTCCGTCAACATCTTTAAGACCCACCTCGACTGACTTCATCATATAGTCGCCCAAATGATTTTTGGCAGTGTGAATGCCTGGTGTGTCTATGAACACCATTTGGTAGTCCTCATCTTGATATGTGCCGTTGACAATACCCAAGATTTTGTTTCTTGTGGTTTGGGGGCGCCATGATACAATTGCCACCTTTTCACCAACAAGCGCATTGATAAGTGTTGATTTGCCTGCATTTGCAAGGCCTGTAATACAAATAAATCCTGATTTCATATCCGTTGTGTCTTTGCTTTAAGTTATCTTGTGAGCCCAATGCTGTCCATAATCTCTCTCTGCAATGGGAACATAATTTCTT
This sequence comes from Clostridia bacterium, assembly GCA_017507205.1. Taxonomy (GTDB): domain Bacteria; phylum Bacillota; class Clostridia; order Christensenellales; family CAG-917; genus RGIG4097. The sequence goes on along the minus strand of JAFWBH010000143.1, from coordinate 4,984 downwards.
CATCCTCTTTTTCTATATGGTCAAAGCCAAGAAGGTGAAGAAGTCCATGACAGGTGAGGAAGCCAATCTCTCTTTCTATGCTATGACCGTATTCCTCTGCCTGCTCAATTGCTCGCCTTCTGCATATCATAATGCTTCCAAGACAAACTCTTTTCCCGTTGAAGTCCGATGTGTCAAAATCGTCAATATCCTTGGGGAGCTTCAAGCCCTCAAAATAAGGGAAGCTCAAAACATCTGTCACTGCATCGACTTGTCTGTTGTCCTTGTTGAACTGACGGATGGTTTCCTCGTCAACAATTGCAATGTCGGTGACAAAAAAGTTGGGTTGTTGAAGCCGATTGAACACAGCCCTCTCAACCTTTTTCATAAGTGATTTTTCTTTGAGTCTTGCTCCGTTGAAGCTTATCATTATTTCTTTCTCTTGTCGTAGGATACTCTGCTGTGATGAATGCTGGGAAGCACGTCAATGATTGTTTCCTTAACTCTTGCGATGTCTTGGATGGTGATGGGACACTCGTCAAATTGGCCAAAGCTCAATTTTTCATCAACAAGCTTGTTGACTCTTTCAACAAATTCTTCCTTGTTGTCTGGCATAAATGATCTGCATGCTGCTTCAACTGTGTCTGCAATCATAATTATTGCTGCCACCTTTGTCTGAGGCTTTGGTCCTGCATAAGTATAATCCAATGTGGGAAGGTCACCTGATTCTGTCATTGAAAGTGCCTTGCGATAGAAATATCCAACAGGGGTTGTGCCGTGATGTTCTCTGCATATTGCAATGATTTCCTTGGGCAAGTGATATTTCTTTGCCAAAATTTCACCAAAGAGAGTATGGGCTGTGATCATACTGACACTGACCTCAGGGATAAGCTCATCGTGAGGGTTGTAATTTGATTGGTTTTCTGAAAAATAGTTGGGTGATTTCAGCTTGCCGATGTCGTGATAATATGCGCCACATCTTGCAAGGTGAGGGTTTTCACCAATTGACTCTGCACAGGCTTCTGCAAGATTTCCAACAACAAGTGAGTGGTTGAAGGTGCCAGGAGCCTCACTGGCAAGACGCTTGAGAAGTGGGTGTGACAATGATGTCAGCTCTGCCAGCTTGAAGTCGTCAGCAATGTTGAAAACTCCTTCAAAAATTGCGCAGAATGGCAATGAGATTATCACTGCTCCAAGGTGACCACCGTAGCACCATGCCATATTGTAGACAATGTTCATTGACACCTCGCCCATGGTGAGATTCATGATCACGGTGACAGGCACTGCAATGAGAGCAGCGAGAGCACTCATCAGCATAAATTTCAGACGGGTATAATGCTTTGATGCCAATGTATTAACGCACACTGCTGCAATCAGGTTGGTGATGATTGATGCAATAAGTGTGAATATGTCAAGAGTGTTGGTGAGCATATCCGTTGAAATGAAGGACACCATCAAAAATAGTGATGTGCCGATGACTGCAATCAAGCTTGTCTTTCTGTTGGTGAGGACAAGAAGAATGAGTGCTGCGAGGGATATGGGCATCATAAACAAATTGACAAAGCAGGCCGTTGCCATTGACACAATATAGGTGCCTGCAACAACAATAATTGTCAAGGTGAAGTTTCTTGCAAAGAATTTGCCCTCTTTTGAAAAGCTGTGGACAGCAAAAAACATTGCAAGCATCATAAATACGAATATTGTCAGCCTGCCTGCTGTTGCAAAGGCCATTTCCTCTGTAAATGCGGTAATAAAATCACCTGTTGCAAAAATTCCAAAAAGTGCCATTCCAACTGCGCCAACAAGCATAAGGACAAATGTCTTTAAAAATGCAGAGGTCAGCTGTTGATGTTGCTCTCTTTTCCTTTTCTGATGTTCTGTTAAATCTTTGATATCGTCTATCATAATTTCTCCGTGCAACTATTTGTCGCCGTTTTCGTTTTTCCTTTGTTCTCTTTCCTTGTCTGCCTTCTCGTATGCGCGTATTATGCGAGATACAAGCTCGTGACGGACAACATCTCTGTGGTCAAAGCGTATGACCTTGATGTCCTCAACTCCGTCAAGGACCTGGACTGCGTCCTTCATACCACTGACCACGTGATGAGGAAGGTCAATCTGTGTCACGTCACCGGTGACCACAATCTTACTGCCCTCGCCCATACGGGTGAGGAACATCTTCATCTGCTCACGGGTGGTGTTTTGTGCCTCATCAAGAATGATGAAGCTGTTTGATAGGGTGCGACCTCTCATATATGCAAGAGGTGCGATTTCTATATTGCCTCTTTCGATTGCTTTCAGATAGCTCTCTCCACCCATCATATCTTGAAGTGCGTCATAGATTGGGCGAAGATATGGGTCAACCTTTTCTGCCAAATCGCCAGGAAGGAAGCCAAGCTTTTCACCAGCCTCAACTGCTGGACGAGTGAGGATTATCCTTTCAACCTCGTGGTTTTTCATGGCTGTCACAGCAAGGGCAACTGCAAGATAGGTTTTGCCAGTGCCAGCAGGGCCAATGCCAAACACGATTTTGTTTTTGCGTATGGCGTCAACATATTCCTTTTGTCCAAGAGATTTTGGACGGATAACCTTACCTTTGGCAGTGATTGCCACTGTGCCAAGAAGATCACCAAGGGACTCCACCTGGCCACTCTTTACCATTTCAATGACTGTGGATATTTGAGCCTTTGTCAATATTTCCTTTTTTGAAAGAGTGGCAATTGCGTCAATTGCAGAAATTGCATCCTTGACATCCTTCTCCTCGCCAGTGATCTTCATCACCGAGCTTCCTGTAAAAATTTTCACGTCAAAAGCATTTTCAATGCGACTGACATTGTCGTCAAGTCCACCAAAAATTGTCACCAATGCATCGTAATCGTCAAAATGCTTATCTCTTGAGATTTTCACTTATTGCCTCTCCTCTACTGTCAAGGTGACCCTAACAATATGTCCACCCTCAGTTCTTTCAATGTGGACAGACCTGTCAATCACCCTTTCAAATTGATGCTTGCCTATAATTTCACTGAAAGCCACTGCCTTCATTTCTTCCTCACTCATTGTATTGGCTGTTGCTTTAACCTCGTAAAAGGTCCAGTTATATACAGTGAACGGAATGAGAAAGTCATTTCTGCTTTCAGTCATTTTTGTGATGTAGTGCTGAAATTTTGACCTTGGCACCTTTGACTTGCGATACAGACCTATGACAGTCACAGTTTCCTTTTCACCAGTTTCCACAAATGCTTCATCTGGGAAAAATCTTTCAAAGGTCACCTGCCTTTCAACATACACCTCGCCTCGTGCCTCGGTGAACACCTTGTCCTCACCCTTGAGATAGTAATTTCCAATGAGCACCTGCCCCCTTTCAACCCTATCTCCAACAGTCACCTCTGCCGTGCCTGAATAGACGACAATCCTCGTGACAATGCCATCCTTGGTTGCCATGGTATTGCCAGAGGTGTCAAGGCTCGTGTGAGTGGGCAACTCGTGCAGGACACGAACGCACACGCGCGTGCCAATCCTCTCAACAGACGCAAATGAAATGCCATCAAGGGACAAGAGATATTTTTCAACCTCATCCTCATGAAATTCCGTAAGAAATGCCCCTTCCTTTACACCGAAATGTAAAAGTGCGTCCTGCACCCTTTTGTCAGCCTCACCATTGAATTCAACTCTGAAAACAAAATGAGGATAAATCAAAAAAGCGCCAACAGCACAAAATATCCCAACAACCAAGCCCACTCTTTTCAGAGCAGATAATACGCCATTGAGAATGCCTTTTGTGCCTACTATGTTATGAGTATAACATAAATTGTCAAGCAATGCAATAATTTCTGCTCTTTGTTTTGAAGATGCTTCAAACTGCAAAAAGCCGTCCTTTTGCACCACATTTTTGAACCTTGCAACCCTTGAAAGCTCGTTTAAAAGACGGGAGTAAACAGGGGTGTCCACCCTGTATACGTCAGTGCCAAATTGCTGAAAATATCGGCTTAATTTGCTCTCCTTGCTTTCTCTTGCCCTTTCAACTCTTTCATCTCTAATTTCAGGACCGTCATGTTGGAGTTTTTTCTTTTTATTTTTTAAAATGCGCCTTTCCTTTTCAACCCTTGGATTTTTGCCATTATTTTCAAATTTAATATGCTTAGAATGCTTGTTTTTATTCATATTGCACCCCAACAATCTCGCCTGAAATTAATGCATTGCCATCTCCAATTTCAACAATTTTCAGCCCCTTTCCATCAATAATAACAAGGTGCTTTTTCACCCTTAATTTCACCTTGTCATCACTTGAAAACACAACATTTTTCACACCCTCGCAGGACACATATTTATTGTCAAAAACACTCACGGTAAATGAGCATACATCCTCAAGCCTCAGCTTCAATTTCAATTCATCTATAAACATATTTATATATATGTATTAAATGACCAAATCAATACGCAGGCGTAAAAAAAAGAGCAAATCCTTTGACTTGCTCTTATTTTTGATTGCTTTGTTTAGAATGGCAGATCCTCATCACCAGGTCGACCAACGGGCAACATATCGTCATCGTCAGTGTATTCCTTGTCATCGTCCTGAATGTCTGCACCTCTTATTTCGTCAAGGCCACCTGCTTGCTCATTAAATGGCATTGGTCCACGTCCTTTCACCTGCTTCATTTCGCCAAGATCCACGTTGGCTATGGTTGAAGGATTATCTTCAAGTGAGCCATCATCGTTGACCTCTGTGAAGGTGGTTGTATTTCCGTCCCAATTAAGCACAAGATCACCCATTGAGCCACTTCTGTTCTTTCTGATGAGCAGTTGGATTCTGTCCTTTGGCATATTGGGGTCAACCTTGCTGGGATCGTGAAGGAATATGACAACGTCTGCGTCCTGTTCAATTGCACCAGAGTCACGAAGGTCACTGAGCTGAGGTGCTCTGCCTTCCTTTTCTGCACCACGGGACATTTGTGAAAGGGCAAGGATTGGCACGCCAAGCTCCTTTGCATAGACCTTCAATTGACGTGAC
>JAFWBH010000142.1 GCA_017507205.1 Clostridia bacterium | reverse complement strand
TAGATGGATAGCAAGAAAAGAAAAAGCCCACGGATAGGAGCATACTTGCCGTATGTGAGGGTGGCTTAATTATCCAGACTTGTTTCGTGTGTATAAAAAGGTGTCACAGAGATGTATAATGCGAAAAGCCCCTTATAGACCGACCGAAGCATACTTGTCGTATGTGAGGTTGGGATATAAGGGGCTTAACAAAATTAGACGCTCTGTGACGCCTTTTTACTCAATGGTTGCGTTAAGTTGGGCAAGCAATTCCTCCAAATCTACACCGTGAACAATGGCGATGTCTGCGATTGTTTCTTGGTGTGCGAGTGCGCAACCGAGGCAATGAAGGCCTGCGTTGCGAAGAACTTCTGCCACTTTTTCGGGATTGCCGATGTTGAGTGCATCAATGATGAGTGTGTCTTTGGTTATCATATATATATACCTCCGTATGATTAATCTTGATTATGCGCCCTGTGTGTAGATGAGGGCCAATACTGTTGCTACGAATGCAAGCACTGCAAAGACTATTGTGCAGACCTTGCCAGCAGATATAGGATATTTGCCGTAGGAACGGCCCGTCCTTCCGTTGACGATGTAGCGATACATCTTGTCCTTGTGCTTGCAACCAAACACCCAAATTGGAATGAGGGCATAATGAAAGCCTATGTTTGAATAAGTGGTGTCTGCATTGAATGAGCCGACCACGTCATAGCTATATCGTGAAAGTGCTTCTCGCTGAATTGTGTCATCCATGATGACCTTTGCATTGGCAAAGCCTTGGTCAAGAGATGCATCGTTGCGTTCTGCTGAAAAGCCTGCAAGGTAGTCGCGTTGATAGCCTTCTAGGCTTTCTGTATCGTAAGGATTGATTTTGTGAAGCTCTGATTGTGTCAGCTGTCTTGTTGCCTCTATTATTATATCCTTAAAATCGCGTGACAATTCACCACGGACAGTAAACCATCTTGTTTTGGTGACTGTCCTGCGATTTTTGCCCGAGCCTACGGTGACAGTGTAATGCTTGCCAAGACGTGCATGATATTTGGTGTAAGTGTTGCTTGAAAAGAAATAAGACGGAACATATACACCATTAAAGTTCTCTGCCTTGAAATTCTTTTTGAATGCACCAAGAGCAAAAAACTTTTTCTTGATCCAGTTTTTGCCGGCCTCAAATGCCATCTCCTTTGTGTAAAGGAAGGGCAAAATTCCGTCAGGCTTCAAGCCCTTTTGATTTTTCAGCTTTACAACGTTTGTTGCAGAGCAAAAAGGACATGCTGTTGATGTCACGTATGCATCAAAGACAACCTCGCCACCACAGTTGGGACATTTGTAGGCCTGCATTTCGTCATCAACAACACTCCTCTCTCTTTCAAGGTGATAATCCCTTATGGTTGTGGGGATTTTGTTGATGGCCTTCTGACTTTCACAATATGGACAATACAACCCCAGTGTCTTGGGGTTGTATATCATATCTGCGCCACAGCTTTCACACTTTGAAATGTGTGTGTCCTTTTCCATATATGTTAATTTACTTTATGTCCACATTCGGGGCAGAACTTAACTCCACCCTTGATATCCTTGCCACAGCCGGGGCATTTTGTTGAAGTGGGTTGACCACATTCAGGGCAGAACTTTGAGCCTTCTGCGATGTCCTTGCCACAGCCTGAACACTTGATTGTTGCACTGGTCTTATTGCCACATTCAGGACAGAATTTTGCACCAACAGGCATTTTAGCACCACATTTTGAGCATTCAACTGTATTTTTTGCGCCTTGATTTATTGCACTATCAAAGCTGTCTGCAAAGCCTGCACCAATTCTTGTGCCTGCTCCAAGACCAACACCGATGCCTGCAAACATACCACCTGCGCCGGGGTTTTGGGCTGCGTCACGCATTGCGCCAACGCTTTCATATTGTGCATATTCACTCATCTTGTCGCCCATGACGCCAAGGGTTGTGCGCTTGTCCATTGCTTGCTCAACTGCCTCAGGAAGCTTGAGGTTCTTGATGATGACCTCATCTGCTGCAACACCAAGCTTGCCGAACTTCTCTGACACCTTATCTCTGACTGTGTCACCAAGCTCACGATAGTTTGATGCAAGGTCAAGAGCAGGAATTTCGCACTCGCCAAGAAGGTCTGTAAGCTCCATAAGAACGATGTCTTTAAGATATGCGTGAATTCTGTCTGATGAGTAAGAACGGACTGTGCCGAAGCATTCTCTCATAAAGAGTGAGGGGTTGCAGACGTGGAATGAATATTCACCATGACCAAGAAGGCGAATCATGCCAAAGTCCTTATCTCTCATCATAATAGGGTTGGCTGTGCCCCACTTCATATCAATGAATTGCTTGAGGTTGACAAAATAGATGTCAACTCTGTTGGGCATTTCCCAAGCATATTTCCATGCTGCAAGCTTGCTAAGGACGGGAACGTTGTCTGTTTCAAGTGTCCAGGTGCCTGCTGTAAAGACGTCGGCAATTTGTCCTTGATACACAAATATTGCTGCTTGACTTTCACGAACGATAAGCTTTGATTTGTTCATGATTTCATAGCGTTCAGGGATTTCATACTTGTGCACCATTTCGTCTGTAAGGAATTCCCATTCTATAACCTTAAGTAAGTTCTTTTTGATAAAGCCCATTTTATTTCTCCTATTGCTTTATTTATATTCACCAAGATATCACTCTTGATTGTATACACATTATACCACAGATTTTTTAAGGAAAAAATGACTGTGCAGTGAAATTTACATGCTCTATTTTGCGTTGGAAGCAAAATAACACCACATTTATTACATTATATCACCTTCATCCTTTCTTTTCAAGAATTATTTACATATATAAAAAAATAGAGATGCAGAGGCATCTCTATTTTCTTTTTGTTTAAGTCAAGGCTTATTGTTGGACCTTGATTTGAATTCTTTCACCACTGCCGATTTGGACGCCAATTGTTGAGCCTTCGGTGATGGTGAGAGGTGTGATTGCTGACACGTATGCAAATATCTTTGCATTGGTTGCGCCATTCTTGTGTGCATCCCAGCCTGTGCCAACTGTTGTTTCAACAAATGTCACATTGCCTTCGCTGTCAACCACAGGGTTTTCAATCTTGAAGGTGACCTTGAGTCCCTTGGGGAATGCGCCAAGATCTGACATGTCATAAACAACTGCTGCAACGCCATTGTTCACATCTGCTGTATAAGGCTTGGTGTTGTATCTTGTGCCAGGAATCTTTGCTGATGCCACTCTTTCTTCATCAACATGGTATTTTGTTGTGATGTTGGTGACAGTCATCTTTTGGACGAGGAAGGGGATTTGGAGATTTTGTGTGCTTCCATCGGGTCCTGTAAGCTTTGCTGTAAGATAGGTTATGCCACCCTTATAAGTGGGTCTGAAATCCTTTGTTGACCAGCGAAGCTTGTATGCGCTACCTGTTGTGCTGAAGGGGATTTGTTCCTCTGTGCCATCGCCACTGACAACATTGACGGTCAATGATTCAGGAAGCTTCAGGGTTGAGGAATAATACTCATAAGGATTGATGTAGGTTTGTGTCTTGCCTTCTGCATTTTGCCACATATAACCAATGTTGGATGTGAGTGTGGCGTTGGCATCCTCAACGATGCCCACTGCTGTTCTTTCAAGGACAACAAGCTTTGCTCTGACAAGCTGTTCACCAATGCCATATGCACTGCCGTCAACCACTGCGTAAATGTTGTATGTGCCACCATCACAGGTGATCTTTGCAATGCCGAAGTCCCAAGTGATAGGAACATCTGCTGTTGAGCCGTTTGCAAAGGCGATGGTTGCTCTTTGAGGGAAGTACTTGTAGACACCTGTTGAAAGCTCTGTGAGGGCGTCTGCGTTGGTGTAAGGATCAAATGTGAACACCAATGTGCCACCCTCTTCGGTCATATAGTCTGCCACTGCACCACTTGCAAAGTCGCTTGCTGATGCACTCATTCCCACTGCTGTGCCGTCAAGAACGATGACAGGAACCTTCACTTCTGTCTGCACTCCATTTGCAGAAACCGTTGCATAAACAGTCTTTTCTCCACCTTTAACACCGATTTCTGTTTCATTAGCGTTCCAGCTGACATTGAGTGCTTGGCTCACTGAATATACAAAGATATAGGTGTATTCAGGTGCGCCTTGTGTTGCGATAATCTTGTATGACTTGGTGGTTGAATCGTATTGATAGTATGTGGGTGTGCCGATTCTGTTGCCATTTGAGTCAACTGCAACACGATTGTTTTGGACTGTTCCATTGCCGAGGACCTTGTAGATATATTCACCAGTTGAGAGATACTTGGATGTTCTATAGCCATCTGCTGATGCTCTGTTCCAATCTGCCAAGGTGACAAACTTGCCATCGGGATAGAAGGTTGTTGTATTGCTATACTTGTTGGTGTTGTAGATGCTATTGCCGTTGTCTGCATCTGCATAGACCTCAAATGAATCGTAGTTCAAATCACTTGACATTGTGTCTGAAGCAAGGGTGCTGTTGTATCTTGTGACACTGACCTTATTCACTGTAAATGTGACATCAAATGAGAAGAGCTCAAATTCCTTTGTATGATCAGGATAGACATGGACTATGACATCAACACTCTTTGTCTTTGTAGGATCGATGCCAGCAAGCTGTTCATATCCTTCAAGGACAATGTAATAGCGCTTGACCTCGCCAGTGTGTGCAAAGGTGATGTCAATTTCTGAGGGCATTGCTGTTGCGCCAAATGCAAATCCATTGTAGAACACAACGTCTGTGGGCATATTTGTCTTTGCGCCATAGATGACGTCAACGATGTTGCCCTCTGTCACATCCTTGCTGATGTATCTCACTGTGTAGGTTGTTCTTGAATCAGTGCGAACTGCCTTTTCAAATTCGGGTGTGACAAACTCTGCTGATTCAACCTCTCTGTCGAGGACAACAACGGGGATGTTGACTTGTTGTGTTGTGCCCATTACGTAGCGATCATTGTTGTATGTGCCACCCATTGCCTTGGCATCTGCTTCTGTGCCGTAGCGAGTGATTGCAATACCGTCACGCATGTAGGTATATTTGACGTATGTTCCGTTTGCTGACAATGCATATGATCTCATTGTGACCATATAGTCAGGATCCTCAAAGCCCTTTGATGTGATGATTGAATCCTCTGGCCATTCGGGAACGAAGGTTGCGATTGTGCCATCAATCAAGTATGCTTCAATTTCAAGAGGCAAGCCGAGACCACCCTCACGGAATGAATCGTAGCGATAAGGATCAACTGTGATTGAACGATATCTGGGATCAACAATCTTGTCAATTGTCTTGTCAAGGACTTGGCACTTGATTGTCATTGATTGTGAGCCACCGGTGTATGAGAACTTCACGGTGATTGTCAATGTCTTGCCGAAGTAGTTGACTGCGTTGGTGTAGAGGTCTTGAGGCAAGGTGTAGCTTGCATTGACTGAAACCTCTTGATAGATGGGTGAGCCGTCCTCGCCCTCGCCAACCATTGCAAGAACTGTGTGCTTGCCTGCCTCAAAGAGTGTTGTTTCACTGCCGAGAGGATCAATGACAAATATGTCGGTCTTGTTGACGTCTGCAAATGCGATTCTTGTTGCTTCAACGGTGAGCTTGACCTTTGCGTCAAGAGTGATGCCGTTGGCAGTAATCTTCACATTGACTGTGCCGTCTGAGTTAAGACCTAATGTGATGTTGCCATTGTTGTCATACTTGACATTCCAATTGAGTGATGCCTTGTAGGAAGCACTCTTGCTTTCCTTGTCGGGATAGATTGTTGCTGATGTGGGAAGTCCTGAATAGAACTTGTCTGCTGTGAGTGTATAGCTCATATCGCCAGCAACGCCAAGACCTTGGACCTCGTAGGCATACATTACGGTGAATGTATATTCTGCACTCATAAGATTGCCACCGATGTATGCTGTTCTCTTAAATGTGCCTTGTGCAACCTCTGATGATGTAGGTGCGCCTGCATTCCAGACCACAGGGACGCCCTCTCTTGTAGGTGTTCCGTCTGTGTAGACAACGTCTGCTGTTGTGGGAAGCTGGAAGAGGCTGAATGCGTTGTAGACAAGGTTGAGTCCCTTGGGTGCAGTGAGTGTTGTGTCAACGTTTTCTGCACCAGTGACATCGCCCTTTACATCGCTTGTGCCAAGATAGATCTTCACCTCGATGGCGTCTCTTGCAGGATATACAAGACCACCAATATTGAAGAACCTGACCTTACGAAGAACGTATGCACCCTTGTCGTCTGTTCTGAATGACTTCTTGCCACCTTCGTCAACAAAGTCTGATGCAAGTGAGCCAGGTGTGCTACTGTCAAGCCATTCCATGTCAACGCCAGTGAATTCGCCAGCAAGCTGTTCCACCTTGACTGTTGCACTTTCAGGGAGACTCCATGCCTTGAATACATCGTATTCAAATGCGAAGGTGTCTGCTGTAAGGTCAATGCTTTCAATTGTGGATGAGCCACCGAAGAACTTGACAGAGCTATCTCCTTCAAGGGTGATGTCTGTGATTGCAAGTGAAGGTGTTGCCAGCTTGATTTTGAATTGTTGTGCGCCTACTGTTGCCACCACATATCTATCTCCACCAATTGAGCTGACTGCAAGGCCATTAATGTTCCAGTCATTGACAAATGCAAATTCTGTATACTCTGTGCCCTCAGTGGTGTAAGTGATTGCAACTGCAGTGCCATTTCTGTAATCGCCCCATTCACCAACCCTGAAATAATTGTCGGGATTGGTGACGAAGCCATAGGTTGAGAGGTTGTAGGTCTTTCCGTCAAGGACATATTCTGCATATCCACTTGCTGTATAGTTGTTGATGTCCTTGAGGATTGACTCGTTGATTGTGTCAATTGCTCCACTTGTGAACATGTCAACATCTGCTGTGTTTGCAAGGAACTTGATTGATGTGATGTCCTTTCTGGGCACTGTAAGTCTAATCTTGATGACTTGTGCTTGACCATTGTGTGAGCCAAGTGCCTTTCCGTCTGCGCCAAGGAGGATATTGCCTTCTGCATCGCAGGGATTTGCCTCTACTGTTGCAAAGACTGTGCCACCCTTGTAGATGTTGTCAATTTCCTTGGTGTAGGTTGCGTTGGAGTAATACTTGACTGTTGACCAATCAGGCTTCATGGTGTGGGTCTGTGTTCCCTTTTCCTTGAAGCTGATTGTGAGGATGTTGTATGCCTCTGCAAGATTATACCATTGAGGATCAAGTGTATGCTCGCGTTCAACAGTGAGTCTATAAATGTTTGCTGTCATTGCAGTGACATTGATAGGAACATATGTTGTCTGCTTGCCACTCTTTTCTGTGCCGATATCAAGTCTTGCATAGAGTGCTGTGCCTTCGTAGCCGAGATATGAGAATTGTGCGTTGGTGATGGGATCAACCTTGACATATTCATCATTTGTGAGGACGAAGGGTGCTGTGATTGTAAGTGATTTGCTGTCAAGGACGACAGGCTTGTCTGAGCCAGCAAAGAGTGCCTTGACGTTGGTGTCAAATGAGTCACTGTCAATGGTGTCGTGTGCGTATGCATCAAAGACGAGGGATTCATCTTCAAGAGCCTCAAAGATTCTTCCTGCAACCTTCACAGGCACTGAAATGACTTGTGCCACTGATCCATCTGCATTGGTTGAGCCTTCGCCAGTGAAGCCATAGACTGGCTCACCATTCTTGTCATATCCAGTGATATAACGGAACACATTTGCGCCAACCTTTGCTGTGACAACAACATCAATGCCCTTATAGTAGTCATATGAGTCACCATTCTTGATTTCAGCAAGACGCTTTTCAAGGCTGGTAAGATCCCATTCTACTGAGAGGTTGGTGTATGAGCCACTGGTGTATCTACCGTTGACATACTTGAATTCCTTAATGTATTCAGCAATTGAATTGTTGTATGCCTCATTTGCAAGGATGCTGTCAAGATCACCAAATGCATCGAAGGATGTAAAGCTTGTTCTCTTTTCTGCGCCCTCTTCTGTGCCCTTTGCAAAGCTGGTGATTCTTGCTTCGTCAATTTCATAGCCCTTGACGGGAACTGTGACACGATTTTCTTCCATTGCACTGAAGCCCCATTGATACTTATATCCGACCTCAACTGCACCACCTGCCCAGTCAAATTCATATTCGTCATATGAAATCCAGCCGGCAGGGAATTCCCTTCCTGTGGGAAGCTTGCTGTAATCAAGCTTGACATAGGTGACTCCGTCAACAGTTTCTGTCCTTGCCTTGTAGTATTCTCCACCATTTACTGCTGCGCCTGGTGCAACTCTGACATATCTGTCTCCAACCTTTGCAAAGAGTGCTGTTGATTCAAGTCCGCCGCCGTTGTATGCGTTGATATCATCTTCGCTTGCTGGGTCATAGATAAGACCTGCTGTGTAAGCGTATTGGAGCTTGTAGTCTGTGCCGAGCACGTTGACCTTGCCACCTGTAAGCTTAGTATTGCCGTTTGCACGTGCATAGAGCTTGTCTCCACTTGCGTTTTCAAGGACTGTGCCGAAGACATACTTGCTTGAATTTTGGAATGTGATTCTCACAAGGTCAGGCATTGTAGGATTGAAGTTGTCACTTGTTGAATTTATATCAATGCTGATTGTCTTTGACTTGAATCCATCGCTTTCCTTGTTGAATGCATTGATGTTGGTGGGTGCAAATGCTGTTGTTGTGTAAACAGGAATTGCATACATCACCTTGTTGAGCACCTAGCCATAGACATGACCTGCAAGATATTCACCATTTGAGGTAAGCTCTGCTGCGCTGAAATCAATGGTTGATGCGTCCCAGATGATTGTTGTGCCACCGAGGTAGTTTGCACTGCCTGCAGTTGTGTCGCCCACTGTATCATATCCCTTGCCTGTGCCGTTTGCCCAGGTGACCTTTGCTTTTTGAGGGAAGTATGCAGGATCCTCAAGATATTTCTCATTGAGAACAATTGCCTTGCCGTCTGCTGTTGCTTGTCTTGTTGCAATGTCTGTGACGACAATCTTTGCAGGAGGTGATGCCACTTGACCACGGAGAGTTGTTTCCTCAACCTTGTCTGCCTGCATGAAGCCGATCATAGGATCATTATTTGAGCCACTTCCGTCATTGTCATAGGGATTGATACGAAGCACGAAGTAATCCCAGCCATTGCTATATTGTGTATTGCTGAAGAATTGATCGCCAGAAGTCACATTGTCAAGGCTGGTGACCTTCACAACACCTGCATTATTGCCATAGGTCTTGCCCATGTTGTTTTGATTTTGCTTGACGCCATGGTTTGTATAGGTGTTGACCACTGTGCCTGCCTCTGTCTTTGATGAGTTGATGTAAAGCTCAACTGCTTGGACACCACTGTGCATCTTGTAGCTTGATCCGCTATATCCATACACTGCGGTGTCAGGATTGATGTCAATGTAGATGGCAAGTGTAGGATCAGGTGCGCCTTGTTGTGCGAAAGGTATGGGAAGGATTGTTGCAAGAAGCTTTGAAATGTTTGCAACAACGCCGTTTGCTGCAAGTGATGCTGCACCGAATGCTGCCATGCCAACCATCTTTTCAACAACGTCATCAAGGACCCACTTGGTCATTGCTGTAGGCAATGATCTCACAAGAGGTTCAAGAATATCCACTCTGGCTTCGGTTGTCTTTGCATTCCTCAACTTGTTGAATACACCTTCAATATAGTTGTCTTGGTTTGCTCCCAGTGATCTGGATGCATTCCAGCCCTCGCTACTTGATGTAATACCATTTCCGTTGTTGACCGCAAGCTTTGCCATGTCAACAAAGTAATGTCTGTCGTTGTGGTCGTCAATACCTTTGTCGGTGAGACCGTCCATCTTTTCTTGCAACAAGCCAAGGACCATTGTATAGACAAAGACCAATGCTTCATTGTATGCATTCTTGTCAAGGGTG
>JAFWBH010000141.1 GCA_017507205.1 Clostridia bacterium | reverse complement strand
TCAAGAGAAACCCTTGACATTTACGCACCCCTTGCAGGCAGACTCGGTATTTCATTCTTTAAGTGTGAGCTTGAAGATATTGCCATGAAATATCTTTACCCCAATGAGTATAAGGATATTGTTGAAAGGACACAGGTCATCAGACAACAAAGTCAGGTGTTCCTTGACGAAATCTGCAAAACTCTCACTGCCAAGCTCAAGGAAATGGGGCTTAAAGGTGAAGTCAACGGCAGACCCAAGCACTATTATTCAATCCTCAAAAAGCTTCGCAAGGCAAATATTGACATTGATCAAGTGTATGACCTTCTTGCAGTGCGCATCATCACTGAATCGGTGAAGGATTGCTACGCACTTCTTGGTGAGGTCCACAATCTTTGGAAGCCAATCCCCGGCAGATTCAAGGATTATATCGCAATGCCCAAGGCAAACAACTATCAATCTCTCCACACAACCGTTGTCACACAGTTCAACGAAACCTTTGAGATTCAAATTCGCACCTACGAAATGCACAAAATTGCAGAATATGGTATTGCTGCTCACTGGAAATACAAGGAAGGCAAAACCTCTGGTGTCGAAAGCGATATGGAAAGCAAGGTTCGTTGGCTACGTGAGGTTATGGATGCTGAAAAGGACGTCAGTGGTGCCAAGGAATTTATGGACGCAATCAGAATCAATGTCTTTGACGATGAGGTCTTTGTATTCACGCCCAAGGGTGATGTATACGATTTACCAGTAAATTCAACCCCCATTGACCTCGCATATAAGATTCACTCAGAGGTGGGCAACCATTGCACAGGAGCGAAGGTCAACAAAAAGATGGTCACCTTGTCAACAAAGCTTCAGACTGGTGACATTGTTGAGCTTATTACCCAACAAAACAGCAGACCATCTCTTGACTGGCTGAAATTTGTCAGAACTTCAAGCGCCCGTTCACGCATACGCGCATATTTCAAGAAGGAACAAAGAGAAGAAAATGTGCGCAGAGGCAAGGATATGCTTGAAAGAGAGGCAAGAAGACGTAGCTATGCCTTGTCAGACCTTATGGGAGTCAATGCATTGCAGACAATTCTTCAACGTATGGCATTGACCACAGAAGAGGACTTGTATGCCAACGTAGGCTTTGGTGGACTCACCACCAACCAAGTGCTGACTCGCCTCATTGATGAATATAAAAAAGAGCACCCCATTGAAATAATTGAAGTGCCTGTTGCTCCTGAAAAGAAAAAGAAGTCAACCTCAAAAACAGGCATTCTAGTCGGTGGAGAATCAACCTTTACTGTCCGTATGGCGCATTGCTGTTCACCTGTCCCCGGCGATGAAATCGTTGGATACATCTCTCGTGGCAGAGGAGTTGCAATTCATCGTAAGGATTGTCCCAATGTCGCAGATTTTGGCAAGGAAAGACTTATTGAAGCCAGCTGGGACACAGGTGGTGTAGAGTCCTTCAGCGCAACACTCCACATTATTTCAGAGGATAAGGGTGGCTTGCTTGCACAAATGACAGCATACATCGCAGCCGCAAAGATATCAATCACAAGTGCAACAATCAAAACAGACAACACCCAAGGCACTGCAGAAACAGTCATCACAGTCCTCATCAACAACGCACAAGAGGTTGATGATCTGATGGCAAAGATACGCAACCTTCAAGGTGTCATTCAGGTGTATAGATGACAGAAATCACCAAGTTAGAAGTCGGAAAACTTGCAACCAACTGCTACGTCGTGTCAAACAACGGCGTGGCTTTTGTTGTTGACCCCGGTGCTGAAAGCGAAGCAATAAAGGAGTATTGCGACAGCCATTCCTTGACCATAGAGGCAATTCTGCTTACCCACGGACATTATGACCATGTTGGTGCAGTAAAGAGCCTTCAAAATATGACAGGCGCCAAAATTTATGGCACACCAGTCTGTGCCGATTTTGCCAATTCCTACAAGAGTATGGCATTTGCATTTGGGGCAGTGTTGGACAGATTTTCAACAGATGTGCCAGTAAGGGATGGCGATAATATCACCATAGGAGATATGATTGTAAAGGTTATGGAAACACCTGGTCACACAAAGGACAGCGCTTGCTTTATTTTGGATGACAACATCTTTTCAGGTGATACTCTCTTCCAAACCTCATATGGCAGGACGGATTTGCCCACGGGAGATTTTAACGCACTTGAAAAATCTCTCAAAAGATTATTTGGCCTTGACGGAGAATATAGGGTATACCCAGGTCACGGTCCAAACACAACACTTTCAATAGAAAGACAACACAATCTCATAAATTTCAATGATTAATTTTACTTCAACCCACGAAAACTACACAGGTGACCTTATGGAGCTTGTTCGTGCCTTCCACGTGAGGACGGACAAGGATTTTTCCTTGCACCTTGATTTTGCAGTTGAAGGGGATAGAATGTCAGTTTCACTAGAACTAGATGGTGAAATTCAAAAGAAATACAGCTATTCTTACACCATAATCTATGGTGACGATATGGAACGCAAGCGTCTTGAAAAGAGATATTTGAAAGAGGCGATTTATGCAACGATCGTTGATTATACAGGGGTAGAGCTTCCTTACGGCTGTCTTACAGGCATTCGTCCCACAAAGCTATATAGAGAGCTTGGTGACAGGGCAAGGGATATGTTTGAAAATGAGTTTTCAGTGTCCAGAAGCAAGGTGGATTTGGTTGAAAAAATTGTCAAGATTCAAGAGCCAGTCAGAAATGACGGAGATGGCTATGATGTATTTGTTTTCATACCATTTTGTCCAACCAGATGCACATATTGCTCCTTTGTTTCAGTGCCAATTGACAAACAAAAGAAGCTTATTGAGCCCTATGTTGAGTGTCTTTTGAAGGAGATAGAATTCATCAAAGATGTGGTCAAGGAGAAGAACCTCAAAATACGCACAGTGTATGTAGGTGGTGGCACTCCCACATCAATTCCAATTGAGCTTTTAGACAAAATTCTTGCCAGCTTGGAGTGGTTTAAGCCCTTCGAGTTTACAGTTGAGGCAGGCAGACCTGACACCATCAATTTAGACATTCTAACCATGTTAAAATCTCATGGGGTCAGCAGAATATCCATCAATCCACAGACCTTCAACGACAAAACTCTGGCACTTATTGGCAGGAAGCACACCACGGCCCTTGTTGAAGAGGTCTATGAAATGGCAAAGAATATGTTCAGTGTTAATATGGACCTTATTGCTTGCTTGCCAGGGGAATCTCTTGATGATTTTAAGCATAGTGTTGACAAGGCAATTGAACTTGACCCTGACAACATCACGGTCCACACATTATATCTCAAAAAAGGCTCTGCCTTGAAGGTGGGTGGATATCAGTCATCAGACAACGACTCCTCTGAAAAAATGGTTGATTATGCTTGCAGTGAGCTTATGAAGGCAGGCTACGAGCCATATTATATGTATCGACAGAAATACACCAGCGCCAACCTTGAAAACGTAGGCTATGCCAAGCCAAAAACACTTTGTGTTTACAATGTTGACATAATGGAAGAGGACACCTCAATTTTGGCAATGGGCGCAGCAGCAATTTCAAAGAAATGGTCAAAGGATTTGAACCTCATTGAAAGAAACGCCAACTACAAGGAGCCACTTGAATATATCAAGCATTTTGACACCGTCCTTGAAAAGCAACGCAAATTCTGGCTTGAATAGGTTTTCAGCCAAGAGCAGACTTATAAATTTAATCTAGAAAACGGCAGAAATGCCAAAAATAGTCAAAAAACATTGAAAAAAGACACAAAATCGTTTTACAAAAACTTTTTAATGTGTTAGTATAACTAACGTACTTTCTACAAGGTTCGGATAATCTCCAAATTCTTACTTTGTTGAAAGCGAATTACTTATCCACAGAAGGAGGCAAAAAAATGGATAAAGAAACAAAACAAGCAATCATCGCAAAATACGGTCGTTCAGAAGGCGACACAGGTTCACCTGAAGTTCAAATCGCATTGCTCACAGCACGTATCAATGAGCTCACAGCACACCTTAAGGAACACAAGAAGGACCACCACTCACGTCGTGGACTTCTCCAACTCGTTGGACAAAGAAAGAACATGCTCAACTACCTCAAGGACACAGACATTGAACGTTATCGTGCAATCATCGCAGCACTTGAGCTTCGTAAGTAAGAAAATATAGCGAGCGTTTTGGCGCTCGCTTATTTTTACATTTGACAAGAATGGGGGATGATGGAATCCCCAGAAGGAGAAATAAATGGAAAGAAAAATCTTTAAAACAACAATCGGTGGCAGAGAACTCGTCATCGAAACAGGCGCATAC
>JAFWBH010000140.1 GCA_017507205.1 Clostridia bacterium | reverse complement strand
TGTTGCAGATGCACCTTTCTTGCAACTCATCCAAATATCCCATTTTTTAAGTGCTTTTCACTGGTGCAATAGTGAACAAGTATGGGTGTGCTATTTGGCGAAGTGATATACTAGAAAAAATACAAACAATAACAGAAATTGATAGATATGAACATTGATTTTATGAAAAGAGCCATTGAGCTGGCAGAGGAATGTGCCAAGCACGATGAGGTGCCTGTGGGGGCAGTCATTGTCAAGGACGGCAAGATTATTGCCGAAAGTGGCAATCGAAAGGAACGGGATAACTGCGCAGTTTCTCACGCAGAGATTTTGGCAATTCAAAAGGCAACCGAGGTTGAAAACAACTGGTGGCTTGAAGATTGTGAGATGTATGTCACCCTTGAGCCCTGTGCAATGTGCGCTATGGCGATGATACATTCTCGCATCAAGGCCTTATATTTTGGGGCATATGATGACAAGACTGGGGCAGGTGGAAGCAGGGTCAATCTGTTTGAGGAAAATCTGTTCAACCACAGCATTTCAGTTGAGGGTGGAATTATGAAGGAGGAGTGTGGAGCATTGCTCACAACCTTTTTTAAAAACAAGAGAGAACAACAAAAAGCAAAGAAATCATAAAAATAGTTGGCATAAAACATTGATTTTCAATTAGGCTTGATGATAACATCATCTTGGCCACAAAGACGCTGTCTCGTGCGGGGCAAATAACACGTAAAGGAGACAGAATATGAGCAAAAAGAAATTGATTTCAATCGTGATTTCAGCCATACTTTCCATCATCGCAGCCGTCCTTGGCTGTGTTTATGGGATTGATGTGGATTTCTCAGGAGTTGATGTGGACAGCAATCCCACATCTGCCATCTGTTCAGCAATGACGCACGAACAGCCCTGAGCAACGTGGCTTGAAAAAATAGCAGGCGAAATGCCTGCTGTTTTTATTTATTTAATGGCAAACATAAATTAAGCCAGAGAAAAATGAAAATCTATATTGAACAACGGAGCTTTGAGTGGTATAATATGCTTGCTTGATAGCTTCAATACTATTTGTTGATGAAGGGATAAGCAAATACACCGACCAGCCACTGTGCTCCCAAGAGATTATATGGCCAAGTATGATTTTTTTCTTAATTATGCAGGCAAGGATAGAGAGCTTGCTCTAATCATAGCCGATTTATTGAAGGAGAGGGGATATTCTGTATGCGACAGCTGTGATCTTTACGCTGGGATTTCTTATGCAGAAAAAATAGCTTATGCCATCTCCGAGAGTGAATGCTTTGTGCCAATAATCACTGAGGCATATTCCTCATCAGATGCAGTTCTCAGAGAGCTGGATTTTGCTCTTACAAAGCTCAATGAAAGAGCAAAGCTCATCACCCCATTGATGTTTACAGAGGGGCTTTCAAGAGTGTTGCAATATTATCTTGGCAGATTTCAGCTGACCCACATAAAATCTCGTCAAGATTTGCTTGATGCCATTGATGATATTGACAACAAATATAAATTTGTCAACAAGCCCAAGGCCTTATACGAGAAGCTGACAGAATACAAAAGGCTGAAAAGCTCCAACAATATTGTTTCTGTTGCATGTGAGCTTCTGAATCTCATTTGTGAAAAGTGGGAGCATACGCCAAAGAGCAGTGTTGAACAATTGAAGGATATGGGCAGTGAAATCTATCGTCTGCTTCGAGAGATTGAATATGCTTCAACAGAGAAATTGTCAAAGGATAATGAGGCAAAACTGTTGACCGTTATGTCAAAAATTGAGGACAATATATTGACCTTGCGTGAGCCTTTGTCGCAGGACAAGCAGTTTGAAGCATTCTTTGTTTCCTTTGCAATAAAGGTCCTATTTTCCCATTTTGTCATACGCAACAGGTTTGATCAGGACGCACCTCTTTGGACAATATACATAGGCAAGCAACGAGAATTTATTGAGGCGTATCTTGCTTTTGAGGCACAGCTTTCTGATTATGATTTCAAAGCAGACGACATGAAGCTTGTCCTTGATGCAAAAAATGCGTTTTTGTTCGAAAAAGAGGCTTCAGACTTCGATGAGTATATGTTAACCCTCGATTCTGACAATACGCAGTCGAATGATGATGAAATACTTTTGGCTGTTGCAGAGCATATGAGCAGTGGCAACAAGCTCTTTGATGTGTTGCAAGGCAAGGGGCTTTCTGGTGATTTTCTCCACTGCTTGCTCACCAGCTATGAAAGGCTCAAAAGCTATTGCGAGGTGGTTGGTGCAAAGGATACTGCTGCAGAGTGTGTTGACAGGATCATTGACCTGCGCAACGAGATTGATTTTGACAAGCCGGGCAAAAGAGATGACAGGGTTGAAAACGGTATCAAGTCACTCTTGGGCATCACGCTGAAAAATAGTGGCAATTATGATGTGTTCATCAGCTTCAAGAGTGAGGACAGCGATTTGGCAGAAAAGGTCTACAATCTTTGTCAACGACATATGAAGGTGCCATTCTGGTCAAAGAGGACACTGTCACAGCTGTCAAAGTCTGACTATGCAGAGATGATTGATATGGCCCTTGACAATTCAAAGCATTTTGTGGTTGTCTTGTCCAAGAAGGAATATTTGCAGACAGAATGGGTGTCCTACGAAATGAGGACATTCTTCAACGAATTGAAGGAGGGCAGAAAGGTGGATGGAAACTTCATCATTGTTGCAACAGACTCATTGGCAGAGGAATTGAAGGCTGACAAAAAGCTCTTGCCCATAGCTTTCAGAAACTGCGAAATCATCAAGATGAGTGATTATGAAAGCATTATGTCATACATTGTGTGACAATGTAATATTGAACCTTTAACATAGAGTTAGTATTGACATTGGTATAACTATATATTATAATCAAGGATATTATAATCGAAAATAGGCGCGATGCGCATGGAGGATGTAAATGGCAATTGAAAGGAAATGCATTGATTGGGAAACCACAGGAAAGCTTTGAAGAACTTGAGATGTAATGATTTGAATATGCGTCGTTATGTGTGTAGAATGTTAAATCCAAATGGATGCGAGAGCTTTATGTGTGAGCAGTGCAGAGAATACGACATTGACAATCATGTTTCTCAGGATGAGCTAGCGGAGGTCATGAACGTCACCAAAAACATGATAGTCAACTGGGAAAGGGGCGTAAGTCGTCCGACCATCGAGGATTTGTTGCTTTATGCAGACATTTGCAACAAAAATTTATTTGAAATTTTAGTTTTCGAATAGAAATGTAATGAAAATTGCAGAATTTGCAACATTATTTTAAATCTGGCAGGTTTTTTGAAAAAACAGGAAAGAAAACATATTGCAATGGCAGGAGTGCGATTGTATAATGGAAACATAAGATAAAACAACAAAGGAGAAACGATGGCACAGTTTACAAAAGGAACGTTCCTTAAAACAAAATGTGGAGAACCAGTAAAGGTTATCAGCTATATTGCTGGTGGGGGACAGGGTGATGTGTATTTGGTCGAGTACCGAAAACAAAAAAAGGCATTGAAGTGGTATAAAAATGTCGGTAATGACCCTAAAAGCTTTTACAAAAATCTAAAGCAAAACATACAGGAAGGTGCTCCTGCCCCATGCTTTTTATGGCCAGAGGCATTGGTTACAACTGAAACAGATAGGGGATTTGGATATATTATGGATCTTAGACCGGCAGAGTTTCAGGAATTGTCGAAGTTTATTTTGGCAGCAAATGGTGCAGTGTTTCCTTCGTTTAAGGCGGCGGTAGAGGCATGTCTTAAAATCGTGGCAGCATTTCGCATTTTACACAACAAGGGATATAGTTATCAAGATATTAATGACGGCAATTTCTTTATCAATCCAAGGACGGCAGAGGTTCTCATTTGTGACAATGACAATGTTGCACCAGATGGCTTCAATACTGGCGTAATTGGAAAGCCAAGATATATGGCACCAGAAATAGTTGTGGGGAAAGGAAATGTGTTGCCGAACAAGGGCTCAGACAGATTTTCTCTGGCAATAATATTGTTTATCTTATTATGCAACGATCATCCCTTGGAGGGAAAGAGATGTGTGGAGCTCCCGTGTATGACTCTTAAAAATGCAGAGAAGCTATACGGAAGTGATGCAGTGTTCATTTATGACGATAATGACGCTTCAAATAGACCCGTAAAGAATATACATCGTAATGTAATTGAGCGCTGGGAATATATGCCAACATATATGAAGGATGCATTTAAGCAAGCATTTAGCAAAGAAGCAATGCATTGTCCAGAAAAGCGTTTGCGCGAGCTGGATTGGCTTAAGGTGCTTACAAGATTTAGAAGTGAGATAATCAAATGTGAATGCGGAAATGAAATCTTTATTGAAGACATAAACAAAATTGTCTGTGAAGCATGTGGGAAAAGAGCTCAAGTAAGCAATGTATTCGAATTGCCCGAGTATTCTATTCCAGCAACAAAGGGCACTTGGATATATCGTTGTCAGCTTGGCATGTGTAGTGCGACCACGGCTCTTGATCCAATCATTCATGTTGTAACAAAGAATGGTGTTTGGGCTTGGCAAAACATGTCGGGCGACACAATAAAGGTAACAACAGCGAGTGGAGTTGACAAAATTGTCAGACCACAAGAAGTGGCACCGATAAAATCTGGGATGGTTATCTATCCCTTCAACAACAACGTAAAAATCAATATTAATTAAGGTAGGAGGAATATTATGCCAAATATTTTAGAAACAACAACATTAGCAAGGAGAATTTTGCCAATTTTTTATGTAATAGACTCATCGGGCAGTATGATTGGAGACAAGATCTCATCAGTCAATGAGGCTATGCGAGATTCTATGGAGGTTCTGAAGGATATAGCTACAGAAAATCCCGATGCAGAAGTCAAGGTTGCAGCTCTTGAATTTTCTAATGGAGCAAAATGGGTGACAAGCTCAACAACATTAGAGGATCTTGAGGACTTCTTCTGGAATGATATTAAAGCAGCCGGTTGTACCGAACTCGGCGAAGCATTAACGGAGCTGGAAGCAAAAATGTCTAGAAGTGCATTCTTGGTTAGTGATACCAGCGTTTGCATCCCCATCATCATATTCATGAGTGATGGTGCTCCCACTGACAACTGGATGCCTGCACTTGACAAGGCAATGAGCAACAAGTGGTATAAAATTGCCACCAAAATTGCAATTGCAGTAGGAGCTGATGCTGACAAGGAAGTGCTTGCAAAGGTTGTTGGAAGCTCAGAATCGGTTATGGAAGTTACGGAGGTTGATGTTTTAAAGAAGCTCATTAAGGCAGCGACAGTGACCTCATCTAAAATTGGAAGCAAGAGCAGAACAACAGCCAATGGCAACGCCGCAACACAAATCATACAAGCAACAATAACCGATTTGGGCGATGATGCGAAAAAGGTCAAGGTTGGTGTAAGTGGACAGCCGGGAGGATCTTCAGCAAGCACAGACTGGGATACAAGCGATTGGGATTAGGAGGCAAAGCTATATGTATAAATTGTTTGATGTGTCTGTTCGTGGAGCAAGTCACATAGCCAAAGGAACACCATGTGAAGACTTTGGTTTAAGCTTGGACACGGGTAAATATAAAATTTTTGTAACTGCGGATGGACATGGTCAAGCATCAAGCTTTCGTAGTCACATAGGGTCAGAGATGGTTTGCAAAATTGCAGCAGCGGCATTAGAGAGCTTTGCAGATAGTATATATGAAGACAATTCATATGAAGAGC
>JAFWBH010000139.1 GCA_017507205.1 Clostridia bacterium | reverse complement strand
TGGGGAGAACTTCAATCACTACGCCTTCAACTTCAATTACATCTTCCTTAGCCATAGAACTCCTTTACTTTTTGTTGTTTTCGTTGTAAATTCTGATTGCACTTTTCAATTCCGAATCAAAAACTTGCAATCCATTTTCTAACTTTTCAGCGATTTTGTCAAGTGTTTCACCACTTGTTTTAATATGTTTTATTTTTTTCAGCTTTGCTGTCTTAATTCTGCGCAGGTCGCCGTCTGCAATTTTGACGTGATTTTCATCGACAATTTCAACCACGGCGTAATATTTTCCGGCATCTCTGCCTGCCACTGACAGCACGATTTCACCTAATTTCATAGTGTTAAAATCTCAATTCCGTTTTCGGTGAGTGCCACCGTATTTTCGTAGTGGGCTGATGGACTTCTGTCAACAGTCACGCATGTCCAGCCATCTTTAAGGGTTTCAACCTGCCAATCACCAAGAGTGATCATAGGCTCTATTGCAAGGACCAAGCCCTTTTCAAGCTTCAATCCATGTCCTGCCCTTCCAAAGTTTGGCACCTGAGGATCTTCGTGCATCTCTCTGCCAATGCCGTGTCCCACCATTGCTCTCACAACTCCAAACCCGTTGCTTTCAGCATGTTGCTGTATTGCACTTGAAATATCTCCAAGTCTGTTTCCGAGTTTAAACTGTTCAATTCCTTTAAAGAAACTCTCTTTTGTCACTTCAACGAGCTTTTTCTTTTCAGGAGTGGTGTCACCAACAATAAAGGTGCGAGCTGCGTCTGACTGCCATACGTTAAGAATTGCACCAACGTCAATTCCAATGATTTCTCCCTCTTCAAGTCGTCTTGATGAAGGGATACCATGGACCACTACTTCGTCAATACTTGCGCATATTGTTCCGGGAAAGCCACCATATCCGAGGAATGAGGGCTTTGCACCTCTGCGTCTAATGTAATCGTAAGCAAATTCGTCAAGCTTCTTTGTTGTGATGCCGGGCCTCACCTTATCTTCCATGAAAAGAAGCAGGTCCCTTATTATCTCGCAAGATTGCTTCATCTTTGCGATTTCTGCTAGGCTTTTCAACTTAATCATCTCAAAGCACCTTCTTCACTTTTTCAAAGACGTCTTCAACCTGATCGCTTCCGTCAACATCTACGCTGACCAAATTGCCTTTTGCTTCATAATATCCGATAAGAGGAGCTGTTTGCTTTTCGTAAACTGCAAGTCTTGCTCGGACCGTCTCGGGCTTGTCGTCATCTCTCACAAACAGGGTTTCACCACACTTGGGGCATTTTCTATCGCTATCCACCCAATCAACGTGTGAGGTTTCACCACATTTACAGACGAGTCTGCCACTGAGCCTTTCTATAATGGCCTCAAAAGGCACGTTGATGTCAAGGACCAAATCTATGGTTGTCACCCTGTCAAGAGCCTCTGCCTGCGCTATAGTGCGAGGGAAGCCGTCAAGGATATAACCGTTTTTTGCGTCATCTTGACCTAGTCTGTCTGCAACAATATCAATGACAAGTGAATCTGGCACAAGCTGTCCTGCTTCAATATAGGATTTTGCTTGCTTGCCAAGCTCAGTGCCTTCTTGAATATTCTTACGAAGGATTGCCCCCGTAGAAATATGAGGAATATTATATTCTTTTGCTATCAGGACTGCCTGTGTGCCCTTTCCTGCACCAGGTGCGCCCAGAAGAACTATGTTTCGCATATTATACTCCGTATTGTCACATAAGACCTTGACTGTTGCGCCCGAGGTTGTCGGGCGCAAGCCGTCTTATTTCTTACTTAAGGAAGCCCTTATAGTGCTTCATCATAATTTGTGATTCAAGCTGCTTGTTGATTTCAAGTGCTGTTGACACAACGATGAGAAGTCCTGTTGCTGACAATGCACCACCCAAGTGAAGGGGTCCTGCCATAACTGCTGTACTTCCTGGACCAGAAAGTGCGTTGAAGATGAAGGTAGGAACAAGTGCAATGATTGCGAGGAAGATTGCACCAAACAGTGTGACACGGTTTGAAATCTTCTTCAGGAAGTCGCTTGTAGGCTTGCCTGCTCTGATGCCGGGGATAAATCCACCATATTGTTGGATGTTTCTCGATACATCATCGGGGTTGAATTGGATCTGTGCATAGAAGTATGCAAAGAAGATAATCAATATAACCATAACGATGTAATAGACACCAGTTTTGGATTGTGCTCCCAACCATTCAAGATACCATGCATATGCTTCGCTTGTGGGGAAGAACAATGCCATGATCATTTGAGGGAATGTAAGCAATGAGCTTGCAAAGATCATGGGCATAACGCCACTGCCGTTGATACGGATGGGAATGTATGTTGTTTGTCCACCATACATTTTGTTGCCCTTGATTTGCTTGCTGTATAGGACTGTAATTCTTCTTTCTGAAAGGTCCATAAAGACGATGAAGAAGAATATGCCGACAACGATGAGGATAAATCCGAGGATATTCCAGATGTATGTCCATTCTGTGCCCACCAACTTGAATGCATTTGCCATTGTTGTGCCAGCTGTTGAAAGAATACCGACAAAGATGATGATTGATGTTCCGTTGCCGATGCCATACTCTGTAATTCTTTCACTGAGCCACATACACATCATGCTTCCTGCAACAAGAATGATGATGATGCCTGCCATTGTGAAGTAAGGATGCTCCCAGCCAGCCTCAAAGGTGAAGATGCCTGTGATTGCGCCCTTCATTCCAACCACGATACCAATTGCTTGGATTAGTGCAAGACCAATTGCGAAGTATCTTGTGATTTGTGTGAGCTTATTTCTGCCCTCTTCTCCCTCTTTGGACATTCTTTCAAGTGCTGGAATGACCAAGGTGAGAAGTTGCATGATAATGAATGCGTTGATAAAGGGGAGAATACCCAATGAGAACAATGTTGCTTGTGAGAGTGATCCACCGGTGATCATGGACAAAATACCAAGGAAATCTCCTGCTTGTCCAAAGGTGCTTTGGACTGCTGCTGCATCAAGTCCTGGGATTGGGATATAACATCCTACTCTATAAACAAAGACCATAAGAATTGTAAGCCAAATCTTATTGCGAATGTCCTTTGTTTTGAACGCATTGACTATTGTTTCAAACATTATTCAATTACCTCTGCTTTGCCACCGGCGGCTTCAATCTTTGCAACTGCTGATGCTGAGAATTTGTTTGCCTTGACGGTGATTTTCTTTTCAAGAGTTCCGTTGCCGAGAACTTTGAGTCCATAAGCTTCAACTTTCTTAATGATGCCACTTGCAACGAGTTCGTCAATGCCGACTGTTGCACCATCTTCAAAGCGATTGAGGACATCAATATTGACACAGTTATAAACGTGTGCAAATTGTTTGTTGTTGAATCCGAATTTAGGGATTCTTCTGGTCATAGGCATTTGGCCGCCTTCAAAGTTGGGGCGAACGCCACCACCACTTCTTGCCCATTGGCCCTTGTGACCACGAGTTGAAGTTTTGCCCATGCCTGAGCCGATGCCACGGCCAACTCTCTTGACGGAGGATTTTGCGCCTTCTGCAGGTCTCAAATCTTGAATATTCATATTGCCTCCTTAGATTTCTTCAAC
>JAFWBH010000138.1 GCA_017507205.1 Clostridia bacterium | reverse complement strand
TGATGCTGTCACTGGACTCAAAGCCGTCCATTTGAACGAGGAGTTGGTTCAAAGTTTGTTCTCTTTCATCGTTGCCACCACCAAGGCCTGCGCCACGTTGACGGCCAACTGCATCGATTTCATCGATGAATACGATGCAAGGCATATTCTTCTTGGCTTGGTCAAAGAGGTCACGGACACGTGATGCACCAACACCAACAAACATTTCAACAAAGTCTGAGCCTGAAATTGAGAAGAAAGGAACGTTTGCCTCACCGGCGACTGCCTTTGCAAAGAGTGTTTTACCAGTTCCGGGAGGGCCTACGAGAAGGACACCCTTTGGCACTCTTGCACCAATATCCTGGAACTTTTTGGGGTTTTTCAGAAATTCAACAATTTCTTGAAGCTCCTGCTTTTCTTCCTCTGCACCTGCAACGTCAACGAAACGGATCTTGCTTTCCTTGATCTTTTGTGCATTTGACTTGCTGAATTCAAGAGCCTTGTTGTTGGTTCCTGCACTCTTTCTCATGATATACATCACCACACCACCTGCAAACAATGCCAAAAGCACCATGCTGATAACTGATGTGGCATTTGCTGAAGCAGAGGGATCGTTGTATTTCACTTGAATGTTGTTGTTGCCACCCTGCCAATTGGCCAAATCCTCCAAAAGCGTCACTCTTGATGGAATGTAGGCGAAATATCCATAGCCCTTTGCATCCTTCAATTTGAATTGTGCATTATAGTTTCCTAAAATTTTTATTGATTCAACCTGTCCATTTTTGACAAAGGTTTCAAATGTTGGGCTGTCCATATTGCCTTCACCAGCATACACAACCTGCTTGGGACTGGTGAGGGTATAATACAACACAACTGCCAGCACGAGAAGCAGAATTACTGCTCCGATAAGTATTAATCTTCTGCTAGATGTTTTCATTATTCCTCCGAGGGTATTCCCCTATAAATCAATATTGAATGCGTCCATACATATGTGGGCATACGCCTATTATATACGCATTTCAGTATATTATAATACAACGTGCGAGATATGTCAACGCAGAATTTTATTTTTGCAACAAAAAGTGTGATTTTGTTGACGAAATCACACTTTTAAAAAATTGATTTTTGGCATTTTTTACCCTTTTACACCAAGGCTTCAAAAATTGCCTCTTTTATCACAACAGCCACTTTATATGCCATTTTTGATATATAATCTGCTTTTGTTGTCAACAATTCTTTCATAGGCTCATTATTGCTTTCACCTACAATGCCAAGGAGTCCAACATCACCAAAGCGTCTTTTTTCTCCCTTTACTCCTGCTGGGCAAACCCCGTCATCTCTTATTGTAATTTGCCCAATTTTCTCCTTTTTGCCAAGAGAGGCATCCACCGACAAAATGACAGCATTTTTGTGCACTCTTTCAACGTGACACATATATTCACTCATATTTTTTGCAGTGATTGGCCTGTCCTCTGTGCCATACACAAAGCAGGGTGCGCCCCACTCTTGAAGAAGGGTGCCAACCTTTGGTCCTAGGGCATCACCAGGCACCTGTGGTGTGCCAAAGCAGACAATGACAATTCTTTTTTCTTTTGACTCAATTTCTCTTTTCTTCAAAAATTTTTTCATAAAAAAATTATTGCCTGTTTTTTCCTCATTAATCTTGATTTTTCATTTGTTTTTCAATGATTTTGTTGATTTTTGCCTTGTTTATAGTGATTTTTGACAAGCTTTTCTTGAAAAAATCCCGTTTCCACACATGCGCATAATGCACACGCAAGCGACGTGTTAATCAAAAAAGTGCATTTTTTCTCTTGCAATAACCCGTGCGTGCGTATATAATATAATCTAACAATACAAAAAGTGAGAGTAAATTATGTTTTCAACTACACTTTCTGCAACCACATGGTATGCAGACCTGGCACTAGTATTATTGCTTGTCGTGTTCACTGCTTTTGGAGCAATAAGAGGATTCGGCAGATCAATGAAGGGCTTTTTTGCCTCAATCGTTGTGATTCTTGTATCCCTTCTTCTTATGGGACTTCTCCATGAGCCTCTCCTCAATTCTGGACTTGGACAAAGCCTTGAATCTGCCCTCGCAGAAAAATCTGCTGGCTGGGGGCCTGAGTTTAATGAGGTCATCCACCACGAAGGCAGTGTCAAATTTATCATCGTTGACGGCACAAGACAAAACCTTGCCGAAATGGGCATCAAGGGTA
>JAFWBH010000137.1 GCA_017507205.1 Clostridia bacterium | reverse complement strand
GATAGAAAATATTTTGAAAAGAGCAGAGCATTTGATTGATGGACAAGTTGATGCCGTGGTGGGTGGTTTTCATCTTTACAATCCGCCAACAAGAAAATATGAAGATGATGAAAGGATAGAGAAAGTCGCCAATGCTCTTGAAGAGTTTTCTTGCCATTATTACACGTGCCATTGCACAGGAATCAAAGCATACAACAAAATGAAAGCACGGCTGGGATCAAGGCTTGACTATCTTAATGCAGGCAGTGAAATAGAGCTGTGATATGTGGCAGTAATAGGCAAAAGAAAAACCAAATATTGACCGAAACAATGGTTTAGGAATACAAATATGCAATATAAAATACTGAATGGTGCAGTTTCCTATGATGGAAACATGGTGCTTGAAAACGTGGATATTGAAATCAACGACCGTGAGAAGATTGCCATCATTGGCAGAAACGGATCGGGCAAGACCACGCTTTTGAAGGCGATTATGGGAGAGGTTGAGCTTGAAGAGGGCACAGGGGATAATGCCCTTGCTGTCATTAAAAGTGGCAAGCCTGAAATCGCATACCTTAGACAGACACCATTTGAAAATGAAAATGAAAAAATGATTGATGAGGTTCGCAAGGTTTTCAGCGAGCTTATTTTCATGGAAGAAAAGCTTCAGTGTCTTGTTGATGAAATGCAGGTCAGCGGTGATGAAAGGCTTGTGGCTGAATACAGCAATCTCAATGATAGATTTATTGAACGGGGTGGACTGACATACAAGAAAGAGTATCAGACGATGATACGAAAATTTAAGTTCAGTGAGGAAGATGAAAGGAAGCCAGTCAGCGAGTTTTCTGGTGGGCAGAGGACAAAAATTTCCTTTATCAAAATGCTCCTTTCAAAGCCCGACATTTTGCTCCTTGACGAGCCCACCAACCACCTTGACATTGAAACAATTGAGTGGCTTGAAGAATATCTCAAGGCATACAAATCTGCGCTGGTCATAGTGTCACACGACAGAATGTTTCTCAACAAGATTGTAGACAAGGTGTATGAGATTGAATGGGGCGAAACACGGTGCTATAAGGGTGACTATTCTGCCTTTGAAAGACAAAAGAGAGAAAGACACTTGAAGCAACAGAAGGATCATGATTTGCAGAAGGCAGAGATTGAAAGGTTGACCAGACTTATTGAAAGGTTTAGATACAAAGCCACAAAGGCAAGCATGGTGCAGTCAAAAATCAAGCTTCTTGAAAAGATGCAGATTGTTGATGCTCCTGACAGATATGACACAAGGACCTTTCGTGCCAATACACAGCCTAGGATAGAAAGCTCAAGGCAGGTGCTCAATGTGAGCAATTTGGTCATAGGCTACAATGAGCCACTGGCAAAGGTGTCATTCAATCTTGAAAAAGGTCAAAGGCTTGGCATAATTGGTGGCAATGGTGTTGGAAAATCAACCCTTGTCAAAACAATTATGGGCAAGGTCAGGTCAATTGACGGCACATATCAATGGGGCTACAACACAGATGTGGCATATTTTGACCAACAGCTTGCGCAGATCGCCGGGGATATGACCATATTTGAGTCCTTCTCAAATCAATATCCCTTTATGAGTGATACAGAGGTCAGAAGAGCGCTTGGCAGTTTTCAGTTTACTGGCGAGGATGTTTTCAAAAGCCTTCAAACCTTATCGGGTGGTGAAAAGGTGCGTCTTACGCTTTGCAAAATTTTTTTCAGCAAGCCAAATGTTCTTGTCCTTGATGAGCCGACCAACCACCTTGACATAGTGGGCAAGGAAACTCTTGAAAATATGCTATGTGACTACGCAGGCACAATAATCTTTGTGTCCCACGATAGATATTTTGTCAGCAAGATTGCAGACAGACTTTTGGTCTTTGACGACAATGAGGCAAGGTTTTATCAAGGCACCTATTCAGAGTATGAGGAAACAAGAAAGCCAAGGGAAATTGAAATGGCAGACAAGCCTCAAAACAAAACAGGTGGCAAAAAATACACCTCGCCCTCAAAGGAAAGAGGCAAGATTGAAAGGCGTCTTGAAAAGCTTGAAGGGCTTATTGCAGAATGTGATGAAAATCTCAATATCCTTGGAGAAAAAATCAACAGCGATGAGGTTTGCTCTGACTATGTGAAGGTCATTGAGGTGCAGGCTGAAATTGATGCGATCACCATTAAGCAAGAGGAATATATGACTGAATGGGCAGAGCTGAGTGAACGCCTTGAAGAGCTTTGCAACAACTAAAATTAAGGCATAAAATAGGCTGAAATACAAGCCTTGTGGGGCAGATTTATGCTATAAATTGCAACGCCAACAAAATACAAAAAATCACCAAATAAACATTTAATCAAACAAAAAACCGACATTTAAGTGTCGGTTTTGTTATTTTGCCATATTTAATTGAAGTTTAATTTTGTTGTTCTGGATAGTTGTATAAGTAGTTTATCCACTCATCGTAGACGGCTCGTTTTGACTTGCCAAAACATTGTTGGTAATCTTCGGTTTCTATAAGTTCCAAGACCTTATCCCAACCATATGTAATATCCAAATATTCGATGTATATATTTGCATAGGCATAACCCAAACTGTTTGAAAAAGTAATGGGACTATTTGAGCAAGTGTTTGCATATGAAGGGACACCGTAATCGAGCATTTCTTTGTAGAAATTTTGTCCGTTGGAAAGATAGAGTGCAACGCCTTCTGTTAGCCACAAATCTATGTTTTTATTTTTGACACTAACGAGAGCATGTACGACTTCGTGCAATGAAGCATATTTATTGTTGTCATAGTCATGTTCTGGTCCGGGGTTTGCTGGAGATGTGAGAATAACATTTGTGCCGATGTTATCTCCTATATACCACCCCAAATCGAACATAGGACCAAAATAACCATACTTTTTAGTTTGCATGGTATATTGGTTGTCATAAATGTAAACATATATATCTTGTTTTTCTGTGAAACCAAGTTTTTTTGTTAAGCTTTCGGTTTCTTGTTCAAGATAATTAAAAACATCTTTTGCTGCGGCTTCTTCAGTTTCATAATATACATTTACCCATTTTCCACTCAACAAAATCATGTTTTCTGTTTTAAGGTTGAAAGTTGGAATGAAACCAATAAGGAAGGTTAAGCCGATTACAAACAAAAGACAAATAGGCACAATAATTGCTATTTTTTTGCGTTTATTCATAAAAAACTTCCAATAAGAGTTTACTTTGTTGAGAGATACATTGAGAGGACTGTTTCTGTCTGTTCAATTTCTCTTGCGCAGATTTTCACCATCCCAAGATATTTTTTGAGCCCAATCCAAATGGCTTTTATCATAAGCACATCACGGTTGTCGAGGGCTGCTGCAAAGCCTTCAAGCATAAGAAGAAGCTCGGCTCTTGTGTCAGCGCTTGCTTGGCACTCATTGACACCCTTTACAATGGCAACAAGGATGTTTTTCACTTGCTCGCCCATGCCAGAGGGGGCAAAATCTATTGACCTTTCAACAAGGACCTGCTCCTCTTTCATTCCGTTGACGACCATATCAACAATGGCAAACTTGAAAGGCTCAATGACAGAGGTCACAAAGAGGTCAAGACTTTCTGCGCCTGTTGTTGCAGGGAAGTAGTTTCTTGAAAATGCAAGAAGGTCCATTGCACCTGCATCCATTTCAACGAGCATATTGCTGACAAATGCCACCAGCTGCTTGTCACCCTTTGGCAGACGGAGAACGTGATGCTCGCCCACTCTTTGAAGAGATTTTCTCTTTTCGTTTTGATAGTCAAAGCCTTGATTGACCTTGCTGAGAACTGCTCTGAATTCAGGGTAATATGCCAGACATTTCAAAAGCTCCTTGACCTTTTTGTCAGCAAGGATGAGGTTGACTGTCTGCAATTCGTCTATGATGCTTACAAGTGCTGCAACGCCTTCGCCATTATATGCCATAAAAAACTCCTTTTCAGCATTATAACAAAAAAGCGAGGCAAAATCAACGATGAAAGCTTAAAATTTGTGCCGAAAGACAAAATTATTCACGATTTCGCGCATACACAGGCGCATAATGCCTGCGAACGCACATTCCCACTTGTGTTTTTCATTGTTTTAGTGTAGAATAATAAGTGGAATATTAAGATTTTTATGAGGGTGCAGAGCAATGCTGTTTTGTCACCCAGAGGATATGTTATGAATACAAAATTCAAAGGCTTTAAAATAGTTGCCATAGCGCTTCTTCTGTCGCTTATGGTGGCAACTCTCAGTGGTTGTGGCTTTTTTGCCTTTTATGGCGAGGAAGATTTACATGCGATGATGGACGAAATAGCCGTCAGCATGCTTACAGGTGACGGAATTTCAACCAACATTCTTCTTGCAGACCCCGATGCGTTGGGGCTTCAGGATCAACCAGCAACTCTGCCCCTGCCCGTATTCAACAAAAGGGAGTATGAACAGGGTCTTTCCTCTGTGAAGCAAATCACAAATATGTTCAAGCTGGTAAACAAACGCCAGCTGTCACAAAAGGGAAGGTGCGATCTTGACACAGTCAATGATTATTTCACCACATATTCTGAAAGAGGCGATTTCTACTATCTTGACAATCGTGGCTATATAGGCACAAGCAATGGCTGGAATGTTATGCTCCCATTGTATCTTGACAAGCTTGAATTTAAGACAGTCAACGATATACAAAATTGGATTTCACTTCTCAACCAAACCGAAAACGCCTTTGCTCAATATGCAAAATTTGAAAGGGAGGTGCTGATACCTGCCGGATATGAACGTAGCATTTCAACTTACAGGGAAATTGCAGAGCAATGTGCAGAGATGTGTCAGGTGGAAAACAATGGCAGACATTATCTCTATGAGCTGTTTGTTGATAAAATCAACAAAGTGAGCTTTATTGACGGAAATATGAAAATAGCCTTCCAGCAAAACGCAATGCGTGGAATATCCACTATGATTTCTGCTTACGAGGCTCTTGCCAGAGAAATGAACCTTTGTGCGACAATATCAAAGACAGAGATTGAAAAGCCCATTGCACAATATGATGACGGCAGAGCATATTATAGATTCCTCTTTAAAGACAGTGCATCAACTGATGATTCTGTTACAACGGCAAGCACATTGCTTATGAGTGAGCTTCAAAAGGTCATAAGTGAGTATCAAGCAATAAGACAGCAGATTTCAGAGGGTGTTACGTTGCGTCAAGATATGTCAATGGCAACACTGCAAGGGCATTATGCCACCCTCAAATCAAGATATACAGAGGATTTTCCTGCCCTCAGCACAAGCACCCCTGATGCAACCTTCTTTGCAGTGCCCGAATCAATGGCAGATTTTTATAACCCTGCCAGCTATTTCAAGTCTGCAGTTGACAGCTTGACTGCGCCCGAAACAATCTACATCAATGAAAGCAATGCTGGTGGATATTTGGGCTTTGACATTATTTCTCACGAGGGAATCCCTGGTCATATGCTTCAACACGCATACTATAAATCAACAGGCGCAAATATGCTCAGAACTCTTCTTGGCTACACCGGTTATGCAGAGGGTTGGGCAAGCTACGCTCAATTTTATTCAGCAAAATACTTTATCGGCTCAGAGGCTGAAAGGCTTGCCTACAAGGCTGAATGCCTCAACGATAAGGCATCACTTTATGTTTCAACACTCATTGACATTGAGATAAATTACAACGGAAAAACACTCCAAGATTTGCAGAATGATGCCTTCTATTCTCAATTCTTTGACGGAAGTGAGGAGAGTAAGGAAACATACAACTATATGGTGCAAAATCCTGCAGTGTATGCAAGCTACGGCTACGGAAATTACAAGATGGAGAAGCTGAGAGAAAAGTATGATGGCACTGACCTTGAATTCCACACGGCAGTGCTGACCATTGGTCCTACAACATACGAAATCTTGGAGCAATATCTGCTGGGTGAAGAAAAAGACAACAATAAAAATGGATGGCTTTATGGTGAAATATTGTAATAATATAAGCGAGGACAAAATCATAGTCATCGGGGCTGTGAGGATAAGCGTCATCACTGACAGAATACTCCGTGTCGAGAGGTCAGATGATGGCTTGTTTGAGGACAGACCGACACAGGTTGTTTTTGACAGAAATTTCGCAAAAACACACTTTACATATGAAAAAACAAATGATAAAGTCCTTGTAAAGACGCAAAGGAAAGTTTTTTCTGTTGACTTAAACACCCTCAAGGTGCTTGTTCAAGAGGGCGAAAATTGGGTGGGTGACAATGACGGCATCAACCTCAAAGGCACAGCACGCACCCTTGATTTTTCTTGGGGAAGATGGCAGATTCCATCTGGCAGAGTGAATATTGGCAAGGGGCTTTTTTCAACCTCTGGTGTCGCTGAAATTGACGACAGCAGGTCCTTTGTTTTGAAGGAAGATGGCTCTGTTGAAATGAGAAGAAAGGGAGTTGTCGACAAGTATATTTTTGCCTTTGGAGATGACTATCTTGGTGGGTTGAAGGAGTTTTATTCCTTGACTGGCACCACTCCGATTTTGCCCAAATATGCCCTCGGAAATTGGTGGTCAAGATATCACGCATACACCAGTGATGAGTATGTGGCATTGATGGATAAATTCAGCGAGAAGCAGATACCCTTGACCGTTGCAACAATTGATATGGATTGGCATCTTGTCAAGGATGTGCCAGAGGAAGCATACAAGCTTCCCCATTGCTTTCAAGGCCCCGGCTGGACGGGATACACATTCAACAAAAAGCTTTTCCCCGATTATAAGCAGTTTTTCAAGGATTTGAAAGCAAGAGGTCTTGCCATAACAATGAATCTTCATCCAAAGGATGGCGTAAGATTTTTTGAGGAGCAATATGCCGATATGGCAAGGGCAAACGGCATAGATCCTACAACAAAAAGAACGGTGGAATTTGATTTCACCAATATGCGCTTTATAAGGTCATATTTTGACATTTTGCATCATCCATATGAGGCTGACGGAGTTGATTTTTGGTGGATTGACTGGCAACAAGGCACAAAATCTAAGCTTGAAGGCTTTGATCCTCTTTGGGCACTCAATCATTATCACACATTGGACAGTGGCAGAGATGGCAGGACACCTCTCATTCTGTCAAGATATGCAGGAGTTGGCTCTCACAGATATCCCTTGGGCTTTTCTGGGGATACCTTTGTCAGGTGGTCAAGCCTGAAATTTCAGCCATATTTCACTGCGACAGCATCAAACATTGGCTATACATGGTGGTCTCACGATATAGGAGGACACATTTTCAGCAAAG
>JAFWBH010000136.1 GCA_017507205.1 Clostridia bacterium | reverse complement strand
ATGTTGGCGAAGGCGAGGACAGACATCTTGAAAATAGTGATAAGGCAACCTTTGAAGCCAATACAATGGTGTTCAATGGTGAAGCCATTGATGGACTCACTGAGCTTGTTGTCACAATCACAGCCAACTATCCCAAATTCCCCTCACATCCTGAATATACAACAGTTCAGTTTACAGTGAAGGTGACCAAGGGCATTGAGGCATACACCTTCAATGATCTTCTTGCGACAGCTGAAGAAAACAGAATAATCTACGAAAGCAACAAGACTGCAGAGGTCAAGACACCCACATGGGATATGGTCCTTGGCACAAATATTGCAAGAGCCAACGGACATCAACCTGATGACGCTCTCATTTCAAGCCTTGAAGCAATCAGCGCAAAGGTCAAGGCAGGCAAGACACTTTCAGCAGAGGAAAGTGAGCTTTGGACATCAAATGGTGAAAGTGCAGGACTTAATTATCTTACAAAGATGCGTTGGTTTGCAAGGGGTGCAGAGTCAGACATCAAGCTTCGCAACAATTTCTATGGCAATGGCAATATGCTTTACGGCTTCAAGAGTCAATATTGGGGCACAGGAGACAGCTTGCTCCGTGTCGTTGTAAGCAACGTGACCATTTCAAACGCAATCCTCAGAACATGTGAGGTTGGCGACCAAATCGTTGAAGATGTTGAGGATACACAAGGCTTGACTGGCAACTGCATACGCTTTGATTCAGAGTCAAACGATTATTCAATTCGTCAAATAGACAACTTTGTTGAATATTGTATTCTTGAAAATACAGGCACAGCAATCCGTTGCTACGGAAGTGACTTTACAATCAATGGTTGTATTGTCAGAAACGCATCAGAAACAGCCATGTATGTGCCAATCAACAGAAATGAAACAGGAATCAGATATTCACACATCACCGTCAACAACTGCGTCTATTCAAATATGCTTGGCACTGCAATGAGTGTTGCATTCAATGGATACAGCAACTTTGACGATCCTGCATCTGTTGCACAAGCCGAAAAGGACGTAGCAGAGGGCAAGACCTTTGTTTTGACACAAACAGGCTTCTGGGATATTTACAACTGGCAACCTACATCAACGCTTGACCTTATTCCTGAAATTGGAGATTTCAATGAGGCAATTAGAGGTGCCTTGGATGAGAGTGACAACTTCAAGA
Organism: Clostridia bacterium; assembly: GCA_017507205.1. Taxonomy (GTDB): domain Bacteria; phylum Bacillota; class Clostridia; order Christensenellales; family CAG-917; genus RGIG4097. Next base: position 9,637 of record JAFWBH010000136.1, on the reverse strand, counting down.
AATACAGCCGTGTTTATGAACAAACAGAGTATTTCCATTTGGGATTTGTCATTGCAGGCTTTGATGCAATTGACAGAATTGAAAATCCTTATGCCATTTGCACATTTGAGGACGAAAGAATAAAGCTGGTTTCAACCGATGAAGTCCTTGAAAATGAAAATGGCTTCTGGTCAAGCGTTCTCAAGGGTATTCTCAACGGAAGAGAAGTGTTCCTAGGCACCTATGGTCAAAATGGAACTCTGACACCGGGCACAACTTACGAGGTCAACAATCGTCTGATAAGACACCTACATGGTGAGGTGTAATAAGTTATTGAGTGCATAGCACTTCATAATTCAACAATTAAGAGCAAAACATCAAGATATAGAATGGTGTAAGCCATTGAAATTCTGAAATTGTGGCTGGGCTTCTGCTCAACAATGGAGAAGAAATGAAAAAGGTGATGATAGGCATACTTTTGATTATCCCGGTGATAATCGTTCTTGTGGTTGCCATGGTCAGTGTGTTTGTGTCCATGAGTGCCCATATTGCCGTTGACAGCATTACTTTGAGTGAAAACTACATTGAGCTTGAATATGACTCAACAATTTCAGCATACAAAATTTCAGATTTGGTCACTGCAACCATAGCCCCCACTCGTGCTTCTGACAAAACATACACTTGGAGCATTGAAAGCATCAGATACAAGGACGAGGAGTATGAAGCAATGGTTGAGGAAGGGGCACTGCCCTTGGGAGCATTGCTTTCAGAGGATGAGAGTGGCACATCAATCGTCCACAACCCCGATGACGAGAGCTACAACACCTGTTCACAGGACGGATACATTCACATCAACACCTATTGTATTGTCACCTTAAAGGCACAGGCAGAAACTCATCACGCAATCTGCACCATTGATGTGGTAGGCTACAGGGTGGAGAGCATCAAGGCAAAATGTGATCAATATCTGTCCATAGGACAGAATGCACTCATAGCTGTTGAAACAAGCCCCATAGAAGCCATTGTTGAAAGGTGGATATATGAAAGCAGTGATGAGTCTGTTGTCACCATTGATCAAAATGGCGTTATAAGCGCAGTGGGCGCTGGCACAGCCACAATCACCGTGAAGGCAAGCGTTTATGGCGAAGAGGACACCTATGTTGAGGCATCCACTGAAATCACCATAAGGGACAATGTGACTGTCTATGGTGACAGCATAACCACATCAAATGAGGAGCTTTTGTTTGCAGACCTTGGCATCAGTGCAGACGAGGTCAACATTGAGGCAAGTGTAGGTGTTGAGCTTAATGGAGCAGGCACAGGTATTGTCATCACCTATGATATTGCAGTCCTTGTTGTCAATGGCAAGGATGTCATCATATCCAAATGTGATGAGGATGAAATTGTCATAGACCATGCCAACATTTTTGAAGCCAAGGAAGAGGGTGGATATGTCCTTGCAACAGAGGGCAAGCTCTATCTCACAGCAAGCTATGCCGATGATTTCAAGGACGGCAGACCCAGTGTCACTTGGTCATCAAATCGTGAAGCTGTTGCCAGGGTTGATGACAACGGAATTGTCACAGGTGTAAGCAGTGGCAGAGCAATCATCACAGCAACATCAACAGATGGTCAAAGCACATCAGTCACAATAAACGTGCAAGAGGTGGTGGCAGTCCTTCTTGTTGAAACGCCTGATGCATGCAAGGCAGAGGGTATTGCACGAGAAACAGTCAACGGCAGTATGGTTTACGTTGATGTCCTTCAAGGCGTTGACGACCTCACGTTCTATGTGCCAAAAGTAGCAGACTTTAATTTTGCAAAAAAGGACAACTCATTTGAGTTTAACTTCCAACGTCCAATCCTTCCAGACAATGCCAACAAGGAAGAATTTTATTCTGCATTCAAATTCAATGTGCAGGAGTATGTTGGTGAGGGAGAGGACAGACATCTCCAAGACACTGACAAGGCACGCTTTGAGCCAAACAGAATGGTGTTCAATGGTGAAACCATTGACGGACTCACCGAGCTTGTGGTGACAATATCGGCAAAATATCCAAAATTCCAATCGAAGCCTCAATATACAACAGTGCAATTCACTGTCAAGGTGACCAAGGGCGTTGAGGTATTCAGCTGGGTAGACTTGCTTGCGCTGTCTGAAGAAAATAGAGTTATTTTTGAAAGCAACAAGACTGCAGAGGTTCAGACTTCCTCTTGGGCAATGGTTCTTGGCAAAGATATAGTGAGAGCAGACGGACATATCCCGAGTGATGAAATCATCGCCAGCCTTGAAGAGCTTGAAGCCAAGGTCAAGGCAGGCAAGAGCCTTTCAGCAGATGAAAGTGAGTTTTGGACATCAAATGGAGAGAGCAAGGGCTTGAAATGGCTCAAGGATATGCGCACATACTCAAGAAGCACCACAATTTATCTACGCAACAATCTCTACGGCAACGGACATATGATTTATGGATATAAACCACAATACAGAGATGTGCAGGATACAATGCTTTACGTCATCGAGGGTGGAGTGACCATTTCAAATGCGATTATTCGTGCTTGCGATGTCGGTGATCAGGAAATAGATGGCGCATACGATGTTCAGGGTCTTATGGGCAACGCAATCAGATTCCAGACCGTTGACACCGGCAACCACGCCTATCGCATATCAGACAACCTCATCGAGTATTGCATTGTTGAAAATGGAGAAACCCTCATCCGTTGCTATAATGCAGATTTTACCCTCAATGGTTGTATACTTAGAAACACAGCATCTGCAGCAATCTATGTTCCTACAAGACGAAATGCAACAGGTGTCATGTATTCACATCTCAATATCAACAACTGCGTATGCTCCAATATGCTTTCGACCACCCTTAATGCGTTCTTTGACGGATACAGTGATGACAATGACCCTGCATCTGTTGAGCAAGCCAAAAAGGATGTGGCAGAGGGCAGGACATTTGTCTTGAAGCAGACGGGCTTCTGGGATATCTACAATTGGCAGCCAACAGATGTCTTGAATATCATCCCCGATCTTTCAAATGTCACATTGCCCGTTGTCGGCAACGTCAACCTCAATATGTTTGTGACGGATGCCTTTGCAGAAAACCCCGAGTTCAAGCAATACAGCCGTATTTATGAGCAGAAGGAATATTTCCATTTAGGCCTTGTCATCTCTGGCATTTCAAAGGTCAAGGGTGGCTATGGCTTTGGCACTCCATATCCCATTTACTCCTTTGAGGACGAAAGATTGCAGTGCGTCCACACCAATGAGATTCTCACTGGAAACGGCACATCGACTGCAATGATCAAGGGTGTCTTGAATGGCCACGATATTCTGCTGTTCACCTACGGACAAAACGGCAATCTTACACCGGGCACAACCTATACAGTAAACAATCGTCTTATCCGTCATTTACACGGAGAGATTTAATGAGCAGAGTGGTCAACCACTCTGTTTAAATAAAAGGGCAGTCCTATATGGACGAGAAAATTTATGAACAAAATTATTTTGATTGACGGCAACAGCCTATTGCATCGTGCCTATCACGCACTCCCCGGCCTTAAAACCTCAAAGGGCTTTTTTACGGGAGCAATTATGGGCTTTTTACGCCTTGTGACAAAGCTTGTCAAGGAGCAACAGCCCACACATATGGCAGTGGCATTTGACTTGAAGGCACCCACCTTTAGACACAAGATGTTCACGGAATACAAGGGCACAAGAAAGCCTATGGACCCCGAGCTTGCAATGCAAATTGAGCCTCTCAAAGAGATTTTGCGCCTTATGGAAATCAAGGTCATCTCAATGGAAGGCTATGAGGCTGACGACATCCTTGGCACTCTTTCAAGGAGATTTGAGGACACAACCTACATCGTCACAGGTGATAGGGACAGCTTCCAGCTGGTCAGCCCATCAACCACAATCCTTTGGACAAAAAAGGGAGTGACAGACATTGAGTTTATCACGCCCGAATGGCTCCTCAACGATGGCTTCACCGTTGACACCTTCATAGACTACAAGGCGCTCCGTGGCGACCCCTCTGACAACATCCCCGGCGTAAAGGGAGTTGGTGAAAAGACGGCAAGAGATTTGCTTGCAACCTATGGCAACCTTGACGGAGTTTTTGCTCACGCAGATGAAATAAAGGGCAAGCTTGGTGAAACCATACGTGAAAGCGAGGATGTTGCACGCCTCAGCCGAACACTTGCAACAATTGAGTGCAATGCACCCATACCATGCACCCTTGATGATATGACCTTCAAGGGAGTGTATTCAATGGATGTCAAGCGCAAGCTGGCAGAGCTTGAATTGCAATCTGTCACAGCAAGCATGAGGTTTGATGAAGCAGAGCAAGGAGAGGTCAACTTTGAAAAGACCGTCCAATCAATTGACACCGTTGAAGGCATAATTGACAGCTTGAAGGGTGACAAGGTTGCATTGCTTATAAGAGAGCAGATTGCCTTTTCAACTGACGGAAAAACAGAATGTGTCATCAATTGTGGAGATGACCTTTTTGCAGAATTGACATTTGACATAGCCATTGACACTGTTAAAAGTGCCATTTCGGGCAAAACACTCATTTGTTATGATTACAAATCCTTGTCAAAGGAATACGGCATAACAGCAGACAAATTCTTTGACAATATGATTGCCACACATCTTACAAGAGATAGTGCGCCAATCAAATCAATTGAGGCTTGCCTTGGTGGTGACGGTTATGAAATTGGCTCGGCCGAGCTTTATGACCAAAGCAAAAAGCTTGAAAAGGCTCTTGAAGAAAAGGGCTTGACAAAGCTCTTTTATGAGGTGGAACAGCCTCTTGCAGTAGTCCTCAAAAATATGGAAGATAGAGGCTTTGCAGTTGACAGTGATGAACTTCAAAGGCTCAATGAAAAGTATACAAATATCGTCAACGGCTTGGTGGAGAGGATTCATCAAATGGTTGGCTTTGAGTTTAATGTGGCATCACCCAAACAGCTTGGTGAGGTGCTTTTTGAAAGGCTTGGACTCAAACACGGCAAAAAGACAAAGACAGGTTATAGTGTTGGTGAAGAGGTGCTGTCAAATCTCAAAAACGAGCATCCTGTCATTGACCTCATCCTTGATTTCAGACACTATTCAAAGCTCCTTTCAACCTATGTTGTAGGGCTTCAACCACTGGTCAACAGAGGAAGGATACACACTGAATTCAATCAATGCATCACCCAGACGGGCAGATTGTCATCAACGAATCCCAACCTTCAAAACATTCCTGTAAGGAGTGAGGAAGCAAAGGACATCAAGAGGGCATTCATACCATCAAAGGGTTGCAAGCTTGTGTCAGCCGATTACAGCCAAATTGAGCTTCGTATGCTTGCTCATTTCAGCAATGACGACATATTGGTCAATTCATACAAAAATGGCATCGATGTTCACGCCACAACAGCATCACAAATCTTTGGCGTGGCTGTTGAAGAGGTCACCGACCAAATGCGCAGAGATGCCAAGGCAGTCAATTTTGGCATCATTTATGGCATGAGTGACTTTGGACTTGCTGAACAGCTTGGCATATCCAACTATCGCGCAAAGGAATTCATTGAAAGATATTTTGAAAAATATCCAACAGTAAAGGCATATCTTGACGGCAACGTTGCAGAGGCAACAGAAAAGGGTTATAGCACAACCATTTTGGGCAGACGCAGAAACCTCTCTGACCTCACTGCCAGCAACTATCTTGTGAGAAGTGCAGCACAGCGTATGGCAAAGAATACGCCACTTCAAGGCTCTGCTGCTGACATAATAAAGGTGGCAATGCTTGGTGTTGAAAAACGTCTTGAAGCAATGAAATCAAAGATGATTCTTCAAGTCCACGATGAGCTTATCATTGACGCTGATGAGGGCGAAATTGATGAGGTCAAGGCAATTCTCCAAGAGGAAATGGAGAAGGCTATGGCACTCAACGTTCCCCTTGTTGCAGAGGCAGTGGTTGGCGACAGCTGGGCAGAGCTATAAGGGTGCTTTATGAAGATTGCAGTCATAGGTGGAATAGGATGTGGCAAAAGCGAGGTAATGCTTGCCTTTGAAAAGGCAGGCTATCTTACATTGTCTGCTGACAAAATCAATGCTGATCTTTGGAGTGACGAGAGCTATCTCAACACTCTCAAAATCAACTTTCCAGAGGCTGTCATAGACGGCACAATCACAAGGGCAACCCTTGGTGCTGTGGTCTTTGGCAATTATGAAAAATTGCAACAGCTCAATGGAATATCCCATCCTCTCATCATAGGCAAAATTATGGATACAACAGCCGACAATCTGGCAGTGGAATTGCCTCTTGCATTGGAGAGTGGCATCCTTGACACATTTGACAAGGTGATCATGGTTGACACCAAAAAATCTATACGCTTGAAGCGTCTTGAGGGCAGAGGTGTGTGCAGAAAAAGAGCCAAGGAAATTATGTCTGTGCAGGTGCCAATACGCCAGCTGAAAAAAAGTGCAGACATCATCATTGAAAACAATGGCACCAAGGAAGAGGTCAGTGCAAAAGCAACAGCAATTGCACACAAATTGAAGGTTTAAACATTCAATAGCGCACATTAAACTTAGTTTTACACAAAAAATCAACTTCGGGGGAGTATTATGATAAACGGAAAAAGAATAGTTTTGACAGGAGCAAACAGTGGCATAGGTCTTGAAGTTTTGAAGCTTTTAGTTCAAGGTGACAACAAGATTTTGGCAGTGGATCTTCACACCGATCAGCTTGACACCTTTGACAAGGAAAAGGTTGTGCCAATGATTATGGATGTGTCTAAAAAGGAAAACGTTGACCTTATTTTTGAAAGAGCAATTGAGGTCCTTGGCGACATAGATATTTTCTACGCCAACGCAGGCTATCCATACTATGAATTGTTTGATTATACCAATTGGGAAAGAGTTGAAAAAATGTTTGAAACCAACGTATTTTCACCCATCTATTCTTATTCAAAATATGTCGAATACTTGAACGGCAGAAATGGTCAGTTTGCCATCACCGTGTCAGCAATTGGCACAATGGCTGTCCCCGGTTATACAATTTATAGCGCATCAAAATTTGCAATGAACGGCTTCCAAGAGGGCTTGCAAATGGAGATACCAGACAATGTCAAGCTCACTTGCCTTTATCCCATTGCAACAGACACAGGCTTTTTCAAGAAGGCAACAGAGGGAAGCTCAAGAAAAATCACAGAAAGACCTTTCCCCGTCCAAAGTCCCAAGGTGGTTGCAAGGCGTATGGTCAAAGGGCTTGAAAAGGGCAAAAAGAAGGTCAATCCTTCAAAGCTGTTTGTCTTTGCAAGAGTGCTGATGACGATTCTGCCCCCTGTCAAATGGATATACCTCGCCCTTGAAAAGAAAAAGCTTGAAAGATTCCTTGATCAACAAGAAACAGAAAAAACAGCTGAAACAAAATAGACAATACATAAAAAAGGACTGCAACACGCAGTCCTTTTTTTGTGTGGTTAGAATGCTTGTTTTGTTTTTTTGATGGTATTTTATATTGGCAAAAAATTGCCTATTGACGAAAATCCCATTTAATGTTAAAATAGAAAAGCTTTGAAAATATAATAGATTATGTTGTTCTTATGACGGAATTGAGAAAGACAAAAAGGGAGAAAATTATGTTTAATGTAATTATTGACGGCAAAGCAGTCGCCGTAGAAAGAGGAACAAGGGTTGTTGACCTTATTCCTGACAACGAAAAAGACAATCACATTATTTGCAAAATAGGCACAGCAATAAAGGAGCTTAACTATCCTCTCACTGAAAAGAATGAGGGAGCAGAAATCACACTCCTTGACCTTGATCATCAAGAGGCATCAAAGGCATATGAAACAAGCCTTCGTTATGTTGTGGCAATGGCATTTCACAGGCTTTATCCTGACGTGCAAATTCGTTTCAGTTATAACGTATCACGTGCAATATTCTGTCAAGCCTTGACACCAGGCTTCAATATGTCCCGTGCCACAGAGCCAATCAAGGCAGAGGTTGCCAAGATCATCGCAGAGGATCTGCCCATTGAAAGACTCCTTGTCAGCACAGAAGAGGCAAGAGAGGTTTACAACCAATTTGGTCATCACGACAAATTGGAGATTTTGGAGTTCCGTCCCGAGTCAACAGTGCACCTTTACAAATGCGCTGAATACTATGACTATCTTCACGGCTATATGGCGTCCTCAACTGGCGCAATCAAAAACTATCGCATTTCACCTTACAGCCCCGGCATGATCATCCAATATCCTCGTCACGAGCTCGGAGCAGAAATCCCCGAGTTCCAAGAGGAAACAACCTATGGCAAAACCTTGCAGACTGCATATCAATGGTCAAAGAAGGTTGGGCTTCAAACAATCGTCAGCATCAACAAAAAGCTCCTCAGCAATCCCAGAGATTTTGTCCAGCTTTGCGAGGCACGCCACAACCATATGCTTTCAGAATTGGGCAATGCCATTGAAAAGGAAAAGGAAAACATCCGTCTTATTGGCATCGCAGGCCCCAGTTCAAGTGGCAAAACCACCTTCTGCAATCGTCTGCGAATTGAGCTTTTATCAAGAGGCATCAAGCCCGTGATGATCTCAATGGATGACTATTATCTGCCCAAAACCCAAATCTGCGAGATACAAGGTGTTTCAATGAGTGAATTGGACCTTGAACACATCAACTGTCTTGACGTTGAGCAGTTCAACAAGGACCTCTATGACCTCATCAATGGTGAAGAGGTGACCTTGCCATATTTCAACTTCAAAACAGGTGAAAGGGAAGCCGGCAAAACCATCAAGGTTGACAGCGACAGCCCCATCATCATTGAAGGCATCCACGCCCTCAATGAACAGCTGACCTCATCAATCCCCAAGCACCAAAAGTTTAAGATATTCATTGCACCACAAGCACAAATCAACATTGATGACCACGCACCTTTGTCCACAACAGACGTTCGCCTCATTCGTAGAATTGTCCGTGATATGAAGCATCGTGGAAGCAGTGCAGCCAACACAATTGACATGTGGAAGTCGGTGAGAAATGGTGAGTTTAGATGGATATATCCTCACCAAGAGGGCGTCAACTTCGTGTTCAATTCATCCTTGCTTTATGAGCTTTGCGTCCTTCGCAAGCAAGCAATGCCAGCCCTCAAGGAAATCAAGGCAACAGACCCTCAATACGTCATTGCCAATCGCCTCATCAAGTATCTCAAATACTTCAAGCCCCTTGATGATGAAAGCGTGATTCCTTGCAACTCAATCCTGAGAGAGTTTGTTGGTGGAAGCTGTTTTGAGGTGTAAGCCACAAAAAAAGATAAAAGAGCAGAAAACAACAAAAAACATAGTTTAAACAAACAAAAAAGTGGACTCAAGTCCACTTTTTGTTATTTCGTCATATATTATCATTCAAGGCAAATCAATTCATATTCCTTTGTGCCGTAGCCTAGTGCGTGAGCCTTTTCAATGGTCAGAGTGCCGTGTCTTGACTCAATTCTTTCAATGAGATGATCCTTTTTTGGATCTTCTGAATTGTAGACAAGATCAATGCAGGCTTGGTCAATTGCAACAGGGTCAAGGGATGAAAGAATGCCAATATCAGCAATGCAGGGGTCCTCTGCAACAGCACAGCAATCGCAGTCAACACTCATATTTTTCATTACGTTGATAT
>JAFWBH010000135.1 GCA_017507205.1 Clostridia bacterium | reverse complement strand
CTACTTTTGCAGTTATAATCACATTTCTACCAACCCAAATCTCATCTTCTACAAAGAGTGTGTCCAATCCAAGATTATAGTAGTTGACATCTTCAAACTTAAATGATGGACCAGAGCAACTATTTGGATCAAAATCGCCTGCTCCTACAAGTATATCATACCTTGTCGTATAGTTGCCATGCAATTCATAAAACCATATGCCAATTTCAATTTGGATTGTTTTTCCTTTATATTTCCTTGCAAAATCAATTAAAATAATAAAAAAGCACGATAAAATCGTGCTTTCTTTATCCTTGAATGTCTGGGCTTGATTATTATTGGTTGTCGGTTGGGGGTGTGTCTTGGGTGGGGGTTGTTGTGTTTTCACGCTGTTCCATTTTTTCAATTTGGTCAGCAATTGAAAAGCCATCATCTTCAAGAGGTGTTGGATCGTTGGTTTGCTCGACAATGGCATAATAGCCTGCCTTCTTTCTGAAGGTGATCACCATTGCTCCACCCACTGAATACAGCACTCCTAGAATCAGCAAAAATACTGCTGGGAACCAGTCTATCATTTCTGCAGTGACAGTGTCGGGGTTATCGTTTTTGTAGCGCACTTCAAGCTCTGCTCCCTCTTTGATGCTGTGAGGAAGGACTCCTGTGAGCTTGTTTGTCCTTGTGCCATCGGGTGTGGTATAAGTGACGCTTACACTTTTTATGACGAAGCTTTGCTCCCCCTTCTGCTCTGTTTCAACGGCAGAAATTGTTGCTGTTGCCTTTGTATACTGGTTGTTGGCCACACCCAATAGTGATGTGTAAACAATGCCACCTACAAGAAGCACTGATGATATGACAACCACAAATATTATAAGTCTTTTCAGTTTTGGATTCATAGTAAAATTGTTGATATAGAGTGCTTTTCAACATTGAAATTGATATGCTCGCCATCAATGTCAAAGAGGCACATTTCGTCCTTGTCGTTTTCGTTCATTACAACCACGACCCTTTGACCATCGGGGTTTTGGTATGCGACAGCATAAATTCCGTCCTTGCCTGCTGTGCAAAGAATCATCCTTGCCCCTTGTCTTATGAAGCGTGAGAAGTGTCCAATATACCAATATGAAGGGTTGTAAACAAGTCCACCCTCTCCATCAAGCATTATGGGTGCCTCACAGAAGTTGCCAACATGGTTTGGTCCACCAATCTCGTCAAGCATAAGGTTCCAATCAATATAGCCCTCTGAGCCATTGAGAAGGTCCTTGATGATTTGCTTGCCATATCTTTCACCATGCTCCCAAATGCCTGCCTTTGATGCAAGGCCTGTTGTAGAGTCGTGAGCAGTTTCAACACAGCATTCAGTGAGCAACACGTGCTTGTCAGGGAACATATTTCTGAATGCAGAAATGTTTTCATGCTTTTCACAGCAATACCAGTGATAGCCAATCCCCCATACGTGATCGGTGACGCCATCAATTGAAAGAGTTTCAACTGCTCTTTCAACCATTCTGTCACGGTTGTGATCCCAGATGATAAACTCAACATCAAGGCCGTATTTCTTGAATGCTGGTGCAAGATAATCTCTGATTTCAAGACCCTCTTCGGTGCCGTCAACCTCACGAGATTCCCATGTTTGAATTGCCTCTGGCTCATTTTGAACTGACACAATTGACACCTTTATACCCCTTTCTTTGAGTCCTAAAAGTGCTTTTGCGTAATATTCTGCCCAAATTTCTCTGAATTCGTCCTTAAGCTTGCCACCATGGCAAATGTCACCATTTGTTTTCATATATGCAGGGGGTGACCAAGGTGCAGAGAAAAACACCAATCCACCAGCGACCTTGTCGCATTTCTTGATGAGAGGAATTCTTCCCCCGTCCTCCCAGCTCATATCAAATGAGTCAAGAGTGCAGTCATTCTCATCAACGTATGTGTGGATTTCATGTGAGAAATCTGTAGAATGAATGGGTATTCTTCCAAGGTTATATCTCAAGCCATTCTCTGAAAAATATGCGTTGATAAACTCCTCTCTTTTCTTTTCATCAAGTCTGTAATAGCATTGTGAGGTTGATTCAGTAAAGGCTCCACCAAAGCCATAGTGGGCGTGGAATTGCTTGTCTGAACGCACTGTGATTGTGTTGAGATTGCGATTGGGCGCAGTAAATTCTACCACGCCCTTCTTCATTTTTTGATTTTGTGTTGTTGTAAAAATTATAGCCATATTATTCAATTGGAACTGCTTGTATTGTAAGTTGTGATCCATCACCATTCCATGCTTGGATAATGTATTTTGTGTTGCCAAAGACGAATTCTTGACCGATTGAGAGTGCGGGGCCTCTGTTGAGGTCAATCTTTTCACTTGCAACAGTTGCGTTGCCCTTGTAAACGTAGATGTGGAACCAGCACCAAGGTGTATCCTCTGTGGGAAGGTCTTTCAGTGCAAGCTCAAAGCGGAATTCTCCGTCTGTGGTTGAAATATTGTTGATTTCAATGTCGTGTTTTCTTCCACCATATTCTGCATCGTAATGGAGTTTGACTGTTCTTACATTGCTTGCCACAACGCCTGTGACAACGAGAACGGGACCACGTGTTGCATCGCTTTCATCAATGATAACTTGTGAAACTGACACATCGTAGAATGCATAAGTCAATTTGAGAATGTTATTCCATGACTTGAATTCGATTGTTGTGCGGTCGATTTGGACAACGTTGCCTGTGTTTGCAGCTGTTGCGGGGATTTCAAGACGCAAGCCTGAGCCTGTTGCAAGTTTGACGTCAAACCAGACGCCTGCACCTGCTGCCTTGATGATTGTTGTGAAGTCAAGCTCAACTCTGAATGCGTCACCTGCATTTCCACTGACGAAGTCGCCCATGATTTCTGTGACACTGCCGAGTTTTTCATCTGCACTGTAAATGTCAAGTGCCACGTCGCCTGCCACCTTGAAGGTGCCTGTTGCAACGAGGATTGCTCTGCCACCAACGTTTTCTACTGATACTTCTACGTTGCTGAATGCGGTGTTGTAGTCAACAAGAGGTGCACTGACGTATGTGACGACACCGTTCTTTGAGGTGAGGACAACATAATAGTAGGGTTTGTCTGCACTGGGTGTGGTGTCTGTGGTTGAATCAACGCCTGAAATTTGAACGTTTTGTGCAACCACTTCTGCTGTTTCATCAAATTGTCCCTTTGCACTGCGATAGACTGCCTTGCCTGCGGGGTCACAGAATGAGCTCCATGATGTGCCTGCAACAAAGTTGTATGTGACAACGTTTGAAGTTGCACCCTTTGTAAGTGTAGGTGAGCACATAGGTCTTGCCATAGGCATCAATGCTTTCTTTGCACCGTCTACGACGTGAATGAAATATCTATCGTAAGGCGCTGTTGCGGTGAAGACCAATGAATCGCCTTCTATTGTGTATTCAACTGCTTGTGCATCTGCTGAAAGTGTTGCGTAAGGTGTTAAGTAAACTTTTGTGTTTGCAGTGATGTCAACGTCTGACTTGACCTTGTAGAGGAAGGTGTTGATTTGTTTTTGTTCAACGTAGACGTCTGTCACATTGTATGCTTGATAGAATTCTTTTTCTGTTTCAAGTGCGTTTTCAGAAGGATTGTAAACGAATGTGACAACACTTTGAGGTTGAATTGTGTATGAGACACTCTTGTCACCGATGACGATATCTGCTGTTACAGGATATGAGTCGAGAATATTACATGCTGTGACAATGATTGCACCGTCTGCACGATAAAGTGCACATGCAATAATTTCTGAGTCGTTTGAGCTTTCAACACGGAGTGCTTTTGCATCTACACCATTGACGGGATATGCAAATCTGCTGACGTGTGCCATTGAATAGTATGCTGAGCTCTTGTTGTAGACATAGTCACCATCAATAAGGTTCATATCCATAACACCGTAACATGCGTTGCCATGGCCGACAGGTGTGGGTGTTCCGTCACTTCTGAGAACGTAGTTCCAGAACATTGCACCATTTGAACCAAGGTTGAGAGGTGCGATGGTCACTTGTTGTGCTGCATAAGAAAGGTTTCTTGCAAAGTCGTTGCTTCCTGAGTGTTCTGTTATCTCTGTGAGATAAATTTCTTTGTCAGGATAGATTTCAGGCAAGCACAAGCCATCTTCCAAGAATGCGTCTGTATAGTCGCCATCATAACCGTGGAAGCCTGCACCTGCAACGTATTTGCCTGCTTCTTCGTCTTCGTAGAGTTCTTCAAGGTATGAGCCAACGTTGTTGATGTTGTGATCCCAACCCAAGATCTTTACGTCGTGATCCAACTTTTCAAGTTTGGGTCCGAGCTTCTTGACGATGCTTGCTGCTTGCAAACCGTCCATTTGCATTGTGGGGTATTTGAGAATGGGAACGAAAGGTTCGTTGACCAATGACAAATGTGTGACGGTGATGCCTTGCTTTTTGTATTCCTTGACAAATTTGACAAGATAATCTGCAAAGACATCTTCATATTTTTCTTCAATGCTACCACCAAGGAGTGTGCCTGATGTCTTCATCCATGCGGGTGCTGACCAAGGAACTGCAAGAATGTTGATGTTAGGATTGATTGCAACGATTTCTTTGAGGACTGCAATGAGGTTTGCATCGTGGCTGAGGTTGAATGAAATCAAGCCCAAGTCTTCAATTGCTCCGCCGGTG
>JAFWBH010000134.1 GCA_017507205.1 Clostridia bacterium | reverse complement strand
TGTGGGACGGACAACCTCAAGCTTTTCAACCTCTCCCTTGACGGGATCTGCTGTTTGAGGCTTGTCGTATGCCACAGCTTGAAATTGAGGTGTGATCTCCTTCTCTTCCTTGGCTCTTTCACCAAACAGACGGATTTGGTCTTGCTTCAATGCCTCAAAGGATGTATAGCCAATGACGCCACCCTCTTCCTTCTTTGATTCCTCACGAAGTGCATTGATGTCAAGCTTGTCTGAGGACTTTTCTTCGGTTTGAGGCTGTTGAGGCTCCTCTCTTGGCACCACATATGATTGGTGTTGACCTGGCTCATCAAGACCGAGGCGAGTGCGCATTTCAATACGGCGTGATGCGCTATATGATGCGCCCGGGCGCGAGAATGCGTTTTCAGGGTTTTTGATGGTGTTGAATCTGTCAAGGCTTTCGCCATATGAATCACCACTGCCAAAGAGGATATCTCTTGCAAGCCCTCTCGATGAGAATCTATCGGGAGTGCGTCCTCTCTCCTCATCTTCCATTGCTCCTGCTCTGTTGGGATAGAGAGGGTCAAAGCGAGTGGAGTCATCTCTCACCCATTCCTCATCCTTTTCTGCAATGTAAATATCATTGCCTGTTTCAGGTGCGTATTCCTTTTTGGACTTACGTGCAAAGCGATTTCTTCTTCTTTCCTTTCTTGCTTCCTTGTCCTCAACATTTCTTTCCTTGACAACATAGATGACATTCTTCTTGATGTATGGGAAGAAGCCAAGGAATGCAACGATAAAGAATGCCACACAGACAACTGCCAATGCCCATACCGTTGTCATAGCCTTCATAAGAGGATAGGCTGCAACGCCGTAAAGCATGCCACCTGCTGTGTTGGTGTTTTGATAACAAAGTGCAAGATATTGGCTGTAATTCTTGTCAAGAACATAGCCATTTGATGTCCAAATTTGAAGTGCGAGAAGTGCGAGGGCAAACAAGCCAACAAACAATGCCAGCTTTGACAGACGAATGCGCAGACGGAAATTGAAAATCAAGGCGAGGCCAAGCACTACGCCTACAATGCAGTAGCCATAGTCTGCAAGACCAAAGAAGCCAATGGTCACTTGGGATACTGCTGCCCCCACCTTTCCAAATGCGCCCAAATCGCAAATGAAACAAAATACGGACAAGAGAATTATGAAAATCCCAAATCCGATTTTATACCCTGTATTCGCCCTAAATTGTCTAGTGTTTGTGTGCATAAATTTCGCCTTCAAATTATTATCTAAAAAATTATATCACAACGGGGTGATAATTTCAAGAATAATTTATAATTATTACCATTTTTTTGAAAAAAATTAAAGAGCAAACTATGTTTGCTCTTTTCTATCTTTACCGTTTTGGGCTATCTAATAGGTTTTGTGTGCTATTTTAAAAGCTCTAATGCATTCTTTGGGGGATTGCCAGACACGATTGCAAGGGTGACCTTGTCCGTGGTGAAGATATGCTTGCACACGTCCTTGATGCTTTCTGTGGTGGCAGAATCTATGATTTCGAGAATTCTGTCAGTGTCATACAGCTCACCCATAATGCAGGCGTATCTTCCAAATGCACGCATCATTGCAGAGCTACTTTCTTGACCTAAGACGAGAGAGGTTTTCAGCTGTTCCTTGCCCTTTTGAAGCTCCTCATCTGTGATGCCCTTTTCAAGAAGAATATTTATTTCATCCTTGATTGCAGAAATTGCTTTTTCTGTGTTTTCCGGACTTGTTGCCGTATATATAATATACGCCCCATTCTTTTCATAGACTGATGATGAGCCTGAAATTGTATAACAAAGCCCAAGCCTTTCACGGATGCTCTGGAAAAGCCTTGACGACATTTCTGATGCGAAAACTGCGTTCATCAAATTGACAAGATATGCTCTTTCATCGGCATACTCAAAGGCTGGAAATGCCATTGCTATGTGAGCCTGTGAAATGGGCATCTGCCTTGACACATATGATGCCTTTGCTTCGTGGTGGGTATGCTCTCTTGTTGATGACACCCTTGAAAGCTTACTTTCAAGATATTTGTTGACGAGGGCTGTGCAGGACTCCTCTGTTATGTTGCCAGCAAATGCCACAACAGTGTTTGAGGGAGCGTATCTTCTTGACATATAATCACGGAGGTCGTTGCTGTCAAGAGCAGAAAGCTGATCCTTATATCCCAAAATAGGCACACCCAAAGGGTGTCCTGCAAATCTCTCGCTAAGGAGAATTTCAAGGCAGACATCGTCTGGCTGATCCTCGCTTTCATTGATTTCCTCAAAAACGACCTTCCTTTCATTTTCGAGGTCCTCAGGGTCAAATTTGGGGTTGAGATAGAGGTCTGTCAGCACGTCAAAGCACTTCTCCATGTGGGTGTCAAGTGAGGTTGTATAAAAGCATGTGTGCGACTTTGATGTATATGCATTGAGCACTGCTCCGATGCTGTCAGTTTCGTTGGCAATATCAAATGCACTTCGTGTTGTGGTGCCTTTGAAAACCATATGCTCAATAAGGTGAGATATGCCGGCTTCCCTGTTTGTTTCATATTCTGTGCCAGCACCAACAAAAATACCAATTGAAACACTGCGCACCGAGTTGTTGGGCACAAGCACCATTTTTAAGCCACTGCCGAATGTGATGATTTTTCTCATAGTCATTCCTTATTATCTCCAATGTGTTGAAGTGTAAACAAATGTCGCAAGCATTATAACACATAACAGCCCGTCAGTAAACATATTTTAAAATATGAACAGAGAAATCAGAAAAAATTATAAAGCAATCAGCGCCATTTCAAATGTCATAATTATCATTGTGCTTGTGGCAACATTTTCTGTGGCTATTGTGGCAGTTTCGCCATGGGAAACAGACCTGGCTTCAACCTCTGCAATCTTTGTAGGAGATGAAGAATCCGGCAAGGTGGGACTTATGTTCAACGTCTATGAAAATACAGAAATCGCACTTAACATTGCCAAATTGATGGTTGAACATGGTTTTCGTGCAACTTTCTTTGTGGGTGGCAAATGGGTTGAAAGAAATGGAATGGCTGTTTTGAGCCTATATAATATGGGCATGGAGCTTGGCAATCATGGGTATCTTCATCGTGATCATAAGGTCATAAGCTATGAAAAAAATGTTGATGAAATACTCCTCACTGAACGGCTTTTGGATGCACATCTAAAAGGGTTTCCTGGCTACAATAATTCAAAGCTTTTTGCTCCACCATCTGGAAGCTATGGCGACAATATGTTCTCTGCCTGTGACGCTTTGGGATATCGAGTGATAATGTGGACTAGGGATACAATTGACTGGCGTGACCACGATGAAGAAGTGATTTTTCAAAGAGCAATCAAGGACATCAAGGCTGGGGATCTTGTGCTTATGCATCCCACAAAAGACACCCTCTCTGCCCTGCCACGCATCCTTGAATACATCAAAAATCAAGGGCTTGTTGCTGACGTAGTAAGCAACGTCATTGGTTGAGCCAATTTGGCAATAAAAAAAACAAGGCAAACGCCTTGTTTTTTGTGTTATGTTGTTTTGTTTACAGTATTGGCAGTGATGCTTTGATTGATTCAATCATCATGCTTCCTACTTCACCATATGCAGCGCCAAATGTGCCTGCAATAAGACATACATAGATAATGACAGTAATGACCACCACGATTGCTGCAGGCAAGAAAGACCATAATGTACCAAGTCCAACTTGTCTTGCCTTCATGGGTTCGCTATCTTTCCAAACAAGCCACAATATCAAGCCAATAATAGG
>JAFWBH010000133.1 GCA_017507205.1 Clostridia bacterium | reverse complement strand
CCCATTCGTATACTGATAAGGAAGAATAGTGAGGACTGAGGTCAAAAAGTAAAATATGGATTATTCACAAATTGAACAAAATCAACTGATAAACCTGCTGAAAGAGGAACGTAAAGTGTTCAAACGGTTGCAAAAGGCAGATATGTCCGTGGATATGACACGTGGCAGACCTGAGGCAACACAGCTTGACATTGCAATGCCAATGCTTTCAAATGCTGGCAATTATGACTATCGTGCTGACGGCATTGACAACAGAAATTACGGTGGACTCCAAGGCATAAAGCCTGCAAGAGAATTGTTTGCAGAGCTTTTTGATTGCAAAACTGACGAGGTTATTGTTGCAGACGGAAGCTCCCTTGACTTGATGTATACAGTCATGCAATTTGCAATGCAATTTGGTGTCCTCGAATCAACTCCTTGGAATCAGCTGAAAAAGGTCAAATTCATTTGTCTTACACCGGGCTATGATCGTCACTTTGCAATATGCGAGCATTTCGGCATTGAGATGATAGGCGTGCGCCTCCGTGAAGATGGTCCAGATATGGACATCATTGAAAATCTTGTCCGTGATGATGAAAGTATCAAGGGTATTTGGTGCGTGCCAAAATACAGCAATCCCTCTGGTGTCACCTATTCAGACAGGGCGGTTGAACGCCTTGCTACAATGAAGACGGCAGCCAAGGATTTTCGTATCTTTTGGGACAACGCATATCTTGTCCACGACCTGTATGAAGAGGGTGACAAGCTGAAAAACATCTTTGATGTTGCAAGAAAAGCAGGCACTCTTGACAGAATTTATGCATTCACATCCACCTCAAAGATAACCTTTGCAGGCAGTGGACTTGCAGTGTTTGCCTCATCTGTTGACAACATCAATGCAATCACCAAAGAATTGTTTTTCAAAACAATTGGACCCAACAAAATCAACCAAGTTATGCACGTCAATTTCTTGAAGAATGCAGACAATATCAAGGAATTGATGAAACTACACGCAGAGATTTTACGCCCCAAATTTGAGCTGTTTGAGGAAAAGATGTCTGCTGAATTTGAGGGAGATCCCTTTATTCATTGGAGCAAGCCAAAAGGAGGATATTTCATATCCCTTGATGTCAAAAACTGCGCAAAGCGTATTGTGGCATTGGCAGGTGAAGCAGGCGTCAAGCTGACACCGGCAGGCTCATCCTTCCCCTATAAGCTTGATGACCTTGACGAGAACATTCGCATTGCACCATCAGTGCCAACCCTTGAAGAGATGACGCATGCAGTTGATGTCATCATCAGTGCTGTCAAGCAAGCTCGTATGGAAAGAGTGTTGCTCAAAATCCACAATATCAAGGATATAGACTGATATCTGTAATTTATAGTCTATTTATTGAATGCCCACTGCAATGTGGGCTATTTTTTTTGTTTTGTCATATTGGGAATAGGTTGTGCATAGTATTGAACAATGAAAAATGGAGGAAATCTATGGACAAATTTGACCTTTACCGTGACATAGCAACCCGAACGGGGGGAGAAGTGTATGTTGGAGTTGTCGGTCCGGTGAGGACGGGCAAATCTACATTTATCAAGGAATTTATGAGCAAGCTTGCACTTGACGGCATTGAAAATCCCGATGCAAGACAACGTGCAATTGATGAATTGCCTCAATCTGCAGATGGCAAGACAATTATGACCACTCAGCCTAAATTCGTGCCAAACGAGGCTGTAAAGGTGTGCCTTGGAGACAATGTCAATGTCAAGCTTCGCCTTGTGGATTGTGTCGGATATATGGTTGAAGGGGCACTTGGTGGCGTTGAGGACGGCAGAGAACGTATGGTGCGCACTCCTTGGAGTGAGGAGGAAATGCCCTTTTCAAAAGCAGCAGAAATTGGCACAGACAAGGTCATCCGTGATCATAGCACAATAGGGGTGGTTGTCACCACAGATGGAAGCTTCACTGACATCACTCGTGAGGAATATTTGACTGCCGAGGAAAAGGTTGTCAGTGAGATGAAAAAGACAGGCAAGCCCTTTGCCATTTTGCTCAATGTAAAGGATCCCAAAAACGAGTCTGCTTGGAGCCTGAAGGAAGCTCTTGAAGAGAAATATAATGCACCTGTCATAGTCACAAATGCTCTTAAAATGGATGAGGAGGAAATCGCAGAAATTATGGAAAGCATACTCCTTGAATTTGACGCCAAAATTGTTGATTTTACTTTGCCAAAATGTGTGCAAGCACTTGACCATGACAACTTTGTTGTCAAAGAGCTTGTTGACATTGCAAAGAGATATGGTGAAATCCTCTGCAAAATGAAGGATTATGAAAAGCTTGATGACTTCTTTGATGGTGCAGAATATTGGAGCTTGCCCACCAGCGTAAGCCTTGACGCAGGCACGGGTAGAATATCTGTTGTTGTAGCACCAAAGCAGGATGTGTTTGTCAAGGTGTTGAACAGCGAATGTGGTCTTGAAATAGAGGACGATTTTGAGCTGTATCTGACCATAAATCAAATGGCAAAATCAAGAGAAAAAACTGCACGAATTATAGAAGCCCTTGAACAGGTTGACCGTCTTGGATATGGCATAGTTGCTCCCGACAAAGAGGATATGGAGCTGAAGGAGCCAGAAATCATCCGTCAAGGTCAGCAATATGGTGTAAAGCTGTCTGCATCAGCACCAGCACTCCATATTATGAAAATCAACGTAGAAACAGAGGTCAGCCCCATTGTGGGCACCGAGCAACAAAGTGAAGAGCTTGTCAGTGGTATGCTTGGTGACTTTGGTGAAAACAAGCAAGCCATCTGGGAAACAAATATCTTTGGAAGATCCTTGTCATCTCTTGTCCAGGACGGCATCAACAACAAGCTTATGTCTGTGCCAGCCGATGCAGAGTCAAAGCTTCGCAGGACAATGGGCAGGATAATCAACGAGGGCAAGGGTGGCGTCATCTGTATCCTCCTATAAAATCCACCGTTTGCAAAAGAGGAGAAACAGCCACGCCAAGTGCGTGGCTTGACTGCATTATTGAGAAAAATTAAACATTTATAGAAAAATATTAAAAACACATATCGTGTATTGAGAAAACAGCCAATAATGGCTTAAAAGTGCTCAAAACAGAGGGTTTTAGTGGCAAAATGACCGATTTTGAATAAAATTAAAGGGCAATTCACTTATTTGAAAAGCCCTTTATTCTTATTATTTTTACAACAAAATACACGATACGGATATTATTTTACACCAAAATAACACGATACGTGTTCTGTTTACAAATCGTCAACATCCTGTTCTGGCTCCATAAACTCCTCACCGAGATAGCTATAATAGGGATTGCCTGTCCAACTGCCATTGGGATCAAAAAGATAGTCTTGCATATTTGCTCCAAGGTTGCCGTCAGCCAGCGCTGTCATGCCTTTGTTCTTTTCTTTGTATTTTTTGTCTTGCTTTTTCATGTTTACCTCCAAGGGTAGTATGTGCAGAAAGAAAACAGTTAGTCAAAAAATTTTTCAGATTTTTTTCATCACTTTATGTGAAATCGTTGACAATGGCAAATTCTTATGATAATATTTTCAAGCGTTGTAAAATGCGTTTCGACAGCGGAGGCAACAATGCGGGTGTAGCTCAATGGTAGAGCCCCAGCCTTCCAAGCTGGTTGCGTGGGTCCGATTCCCATCACCCGCTCCAAACATGAGTCTGTAGCTCAGCAGGATAGAGCAACGGCCTTCTAAGCCGTGTGTCGGGGGTTCGAAT
>JAFWBH010000132.1 GCA_017507205.1 Clostridia bacterium | reverse complement strand
TCAAGTGATAAACAACCTGTTTAGACAAGGTGCAAAGGTCGTATATAATTCAATGAACGACGTCCATGTATCTGGCCACGCATATGAAGCCGAGCTGGCAAGCATGCTGGATCTTGTGCGTCCTCGCTTCTTTATGCCTGTCCATGGTGAATATCGTCATCAATTCAAGCATGTGGAGCTGGCTACTTCAAGAGGTATCCCTGAAAAAAACACTGCAATCCCCAACATTGGTGAGGTGTGGGGCGTCAACCACAACAGCTTGCGTCAGCACTCAAGCATCACAGCAGGCAACGTATATGTTGATGGTGATGTTATTGAGGACGGCAATGGCATAGTCCGTGACAGACGTATTCTTTCAGAATACGGTGTTCTGGTTGTCCTTGTTGCAATCAACCACAAAACTCACAAGGTCAGTGGTGATGTCGAAATTATCCCAAGAGGTGTCTACATCTCTGATGAAAGATATCTTGACATTGTCAGCGCAGTCAACAGGACTGTTGCAGAAAGCAAGGACATAAGCCCCTATGAGCTTACAGCCGTAGTGAAAAAGGCTGTCCGTAGATTGTTCTATCGCGACAGACAATTCCCAATGATTATCCCCGTTTTGATAGAGGACTAATATGCAAAGAAAACCAATCATTCTCATTCTGACAAGTCGTGACGAAAAGGCGAATATATCCGAGCAACTGGCTCAATCAATTCGCAAGGTCGGCACACACAATGTTGTTGTCATCGGTGATGACAAGTATGGCTCTGCCCAAAAGATAACAAAGCTTGACAGACTCCTTCATTTGAGAGAGGAATATCAGCAGGTTCTTGCAGAAAAGGCAAAGAAGAAGCAGGCTGGTGGAAAGAGAAGAAAGGGCATACACAATCGCATCGCCAACGCAGTCAAGAGATATCGTCCGGAGCTTGTATTGGCAGTGACTCCATATTCATACTATGTCCTCACTGAAGCCAAGAAAAAGACAGGCTTCAGCACCTCGATCTTCTACATAATGCCTTATTTTGTCCTTGACAAACAGACCTATGACGAGGTTGACACAACCTTTATTGTTGAAAATCAAGACGTAAAAAGCGCACTGGTCCAGCAAGGAGTCCCCTCAAAGCGTGTTCTCACCATGGGGCTTCCTTATGAAATTGACAGAAAGACACCCATTGAGGTCAGCGCATTGAAGCAGGAGCTGGGCTTGCCAAAAACCCTGTCAATATTCCTCAATGCAGGAAAAAAGGATGGTGTCCATGAGTTGTTCCGTCTGCTTCTTGACCAAGGCAACGTGATCAACACAGTTGTCTATACTGGCGACAACAAGCTGGGTGCAGAGCTTCGTTCTGTTGCAGACAGCTACCACGCAAACAACGTCGTTGTATCACAAAAGCCGGAGCAGTTTGACGAATATATGACAGCCTGCGATGTTGTTGTCACCAGACACGATATCGCCACCATATATAAAGCATTCAAGCTGGGCAAGCCTGTCATCGTTTTGTCAACGGGAGAGCACGCCAATCGTGAAATTGAATATCTTGTTCACCACGGCCTCGTGATGCACGCAAGAGAAAATATTGAGATTGTTGGCCTTATGTATCGCCTTATTGAAACAGGTGTCGCAGCCACTTATGTTAGAGCAGGAGAAAAGTGGGTTGAGGACTCTGATATTGAAAACATCACCAATTATTTGGTCAGCATATGAGGACTTAATATGCCAAAAATCATCAACCTATCAAAATTTGCCAGAAGAAAGGGCTTGAAAATTGGCGATGATATAGTCAAAATCGGGGGATATCCATGTGTGGATATTCTTGACGTTTTATATTTTGACAATGAAGCAAAATTTGACGTGCTTGTCTATCGTGATGGCAAGCTGAAAACAATCAAAATACGCAAAAAGGAAAGCAAGCCTCTTGGCATCGAGCTTGAGGAAATGGACACAATCCGTTGCAAAAACAAGTGTGTTTTTTGCTTTGTTGACCAGCTTCCCAAAGGACTTCGTGACACCTTGTATGTCAAGGACGATGACTATCGTCTTAGCTTCATCAGTGGCTGCTATGTGACAATGACCAACGTAGGCGAAGAGGAAATTGAACGCATCATCCGTTTGAAGCTCAGCCCTATGTATATATCAGTCCACGCATTTGACGATGAAAAGAGATTATCTCTCGTGAAAAATCCCAACACAAAAAACCTCATAAATGTTATGAGAAGATTGGGCGCAAATGGCATCAAAATGCACACCCAGCTTGTCATCGTGCCTGAAATGAATGATGGTGAAGCCCTCATTGAAAGCATTGAAGGACTACACGGGGTAGAGGGTGTTGAAAGTGTTGCAGTTGTGCCTGTTGGCATCACTGGCCACAGAGATGGACTCACATCAATACGCCCTGTTTCAAAGGACGAAGCCATCAATGCCATTGAGCACGTGGAGTGGCTCAACAACAAGTTTGGTGGCAACTTCTGCTGGTGCTCAGACGAGTATTATCTTATTGCAGACAGACCCTTGAAGGATGCGCAGTATTACGGAAGCTTTGACCAGATTGAAAACGGAGTTGGGCTTATCACCGACTTCATTTCCAACCTCGATTATAGTCTAGACGAGGTTGAAGGTGTTGCCTTGAAGGGACACGCAACCCTCATCACAGGCAAGTCGTTTGCACCTGTGCTTGAAAAGGAAAAGAAGAAGATAGAAGCAAAACTTGGACTTGATCTATCTGTTTTGCCGGTGTCAAATGCCTTTTTTGGCGAAAGCGTGACGGTTGCTGGTCTTGTGGTGGGCAGAGATATAATTGCTGAAGCCAAGGGAAGTGATACAGATTTGTATATCGTCCCCGACAATATGCTCCGTGAGTTTACTTCAACCTTCCTTGATGACACAACTGTTGAAGAAATTGAAAAAGAACTTGAAAAGCCTGTCCTTGTTGTTGCACACAACGGGTCAGATTTAGTGATAAAATTAGAAGAATTTTTTAAGGTAAAAAAATGAGTGTAAAGCCTTTGATTGCCGTAGTCGGCAGACCAAATGTAGGAAAATCAACTCTTTTCAATCGCCTTGTTGGCGAACGTATTTCCATTGTTGAAAACACCCCCGGTGTCACACGTGATAGAGTTTATCGTGATGTTGAGTGGTGTGGCAAGGTTTTTACAATGATTGACACAGGTGGTCTTGAGCTTAAGAGTGAAGACGAAATGTGGTCACATATTCGCGCACAGGTTGAAATTGCAGTTGAAGCAGCAGACGCAGTTGTCTATGTGGTTGACGGAAAGACTGGTCTTACCCTTGACGATGAAACAATAACCACCTTCCTCAGAAGATCAGACAAGCCTGTCATCCTTGCTGTCAACAAGCTTGACAACAATGAAACCCATATGCTATATGATTTCTATGCATTAGGCTTTGGTGAGCCTTATGGAATTTCAGCAGAGCAAGGCAAGGGTCTTGGTGACCTTCTTGATGCCATTGTTGAAACTGTTGAGGCAGTGCCACAGGAAGAGGAGCCAGACAGACTCAAGGTTGCAATCGTAGGCAAGCCAAACGCAGGCAAAAGCTCATTGACCAACAAGCTTCTTGGCTACAATCGTTGCATCGTCAGCGATATTGCAGGCACCACAAGAGATGCCATAGACACGGCTCTTGACATTGGCGAGGACAAATATCTCATCATTGACACAGCAGGCATGCGCAAAAAAAAGGCAGTTGCAGATGGAGAGGATGTAGAAAGATATTCAGTCATTCGTGCAATCCTTGCAATACGCAGAGCAGACGTTGTTGTCATGGTGTGCGATTCAACAGAGGGCATGACCGAGCAGGATGTCAAAATTGCAGGTCTTGTCCACGAGGAAGGCAAGCCTTCTGTCATCGTCATGAACAAGTGGGATATTGTTGAAAAGGATACATACACCATTGAGATGTTTGAACGCAAGCTTCGTGAGGATTTGAAGTTTATGGATTACTACAAATCACTCTACATATCTGCAAAAACCGGCAAGCGTGCAGACGCAGTTTTGCCTGCCTGCAAGGAGGTTGTCGCATCATCAAGAAGACGCATTCAAACAGGCCTTCTCAATGAGGTTTTGACAGAGGCAATTCGCATCAGTGAGCCACCCTCACGTCTTGGCAGAAAATTGAAGATTTACTTCATCACCCAAGTGTCTGTCACACCCCCAACCTTTGTCATCATGGTCAATGACCCTGAGCTTATGCATTTCAGCTACAAGAGATATATTGAAAATGCTTTGAGAAAAAGTTTTGACTTCAAAGGCACTCCCATTCG
>JAFWBH010000131.1 GCA_017507205.1 Clostridia bacterium | reverse complement strand
TCCGGGACTGCGGAATTTCCCGGATCCACAACGATTTTGAGGTTGCTCGGAACGAGGTCGCCGCCTGGGAAACCCACCGCAAGGCAGGCTTCAAGGAACTGGGTGTGGAGGACGGGTTCCTCCAGATGATGATTACGAAAGAGGAATACTTGAAAAAGATGTCAGATTTTTCACGCACAGAAATGCTTATCGGCAAAGACTCTATCACCACTCTCAACAATGCAAGAGTGCTTGTTTGTGGTGTTGGTGGAGTTGGTGGCTATGCAGTTGAAGCACTTGCCCGTGGTGGAGTTGGCAACATTGCAGTCCTTGACAGCGATGACATCCACCCCTCAAACCTCAACAGACAAATTCTTGCCACTGTCGACACCGTTGGTAGAAAAAAGGTTGAGGTGTGCAAGGAACGCATTTTGACCATAAATCCAGACTGCAACGTCACCACCTACGATATGTTTTATCTGCCCGAGAACGCAGACAGCCTACCTCTTGACAGCTATGATTTCATCATTGACGCAGTGGACACAGTGTCAGCAAAGCTTGAGCTTATTACTCGTGCAAAGAAGGCACGTGTCCCTATTGTCAGCTGTATGGGCACAGGCAACAAGCTGGGATACAGCTTTGAAATTGCAGACATCAAAAAAACATCAGTCTGCCCTCTTGCCAAGGTCATGCGCAAGGAGCTGAAGGCACGAGGCATTGATGCAGTGCCAGTGCTTTACTCAAAGGAAGAGCCCATTACTCCTCAATCGCCAGTGGTTGAAGGTGCAAGGCATATCCCCGGAAGCCTATCCTATCCCCCTGCAATTGCAGGACTAATGCTTGGTGGATATGTCATTAGAGCAATCATCCAAAAATAGTCAAAGGGTATAATTGAAGAAGAAAAACCACCTTATTGGTGGTTTTTTTATTTTCTATCTCTATTGACTTTATTTATTGATATGTTAAAATATCTACGACAACACTTTTGGGAGAAAATTATGGACAAGACTAACACACAAAGCGTAAAGTCAACAAAGCTAGGTG
The DNA here is from genome assembly GCA_017507205.1 of Clostridia bacterium. Lineage (GTDB taxonomy): Bacteria > Bacillota > Clostridia > Christensenellales > CAG-917 > RGIG4097. The sequence goes on along the minus strand of JAFWBH010000131.1, from coordinate 4,346 downwards.
GAAAAGTGTGGCTCTGTGCCATTATATTTGGTCTTATTGGTCAAATTGCTTGGTCAGTTGAAAATATGTATTTTGCCACCTTTGCACAAAATATTTTTGCAGGAGTAAGCAACAAAACAGGCACTATTGTCAGCACTCTTATGATTTGGCTCAGTGCAATCACTGCAACTGCCACAACTATTTTTGCAGGTGGACTCATTGACAAAAAAGGCAAGCGCAAGCCCTTCATCGCATTCGGTTATATCGCTTGGGGCGTGACAATTATGCTTTTTGCTACAATTCCTGTGACACCCACCACAAAGACCATCGGACTCATTGGTGCATTGCTTGTCATATTTGACTGCGTAATGACCTTCTTTGGCTCAACTGCCAATGATGCAGCATTCAACACTTGGGTGACTGATGTCACCGACAACACCAATCGTGGCAAGGTCAACGGAATAATGTCCATATTCTCAATCATCGCATTCGTATTGGTTTTTGTCATTGCAATGTTTACATACGATGTGGGCAATACGGTGCTTTTCTTTATCATCCTTGGCATACTACCCATTGTTGCAGGCATTATCGCAATATTTATCTTAAAGGATAAGGATGGTATATTGCCCAATTCAAACCCCAACTACTTGAAGGAAACTTTTTACGGTTTTCGTCCTTCAGTGATTAAGGACAACAAAATGCTGTATGTCACTCTCACTGCAAGCTGTCTTTTGGGAATCGCACAACAAACCTTCTTCTCATATCTCATCAATTTCATTCAAAATACACTTGGCATAAAGGACTATATAATACCTCTTGCAGTCATAATCGTGTTGTCTGGTGGCATTACTGCAGTCATAAGCATGCTCCACGACAAGTTCGGCAGAAAGCATTTCTTCATACCTATCGTCATAGTTGCAGCAGTGTGTATGCTCGTATTCTACCTCATGCAATTCATGCCAAAGAACACCTATGTGGCAGTAATGATTGTCACAGGCACATTTATGATGGGGGCTCTTCTCAGTGGTGGTGGCGCACTTATGTCAACCTTCCAAGATTATATTCCCAAAGGTGGCGAGGGTAGATTCCAGGGTGTGAGGATGTGTTTCACAGTCCTTGTGCCTTTCTTGATTGGTGCATTAGTGTCAATGTGCATCAACCTTGCAAAGATTGGCGACAATGAAGTGGCATATATGCCTCCATTTGACATCTTCCTTGCAGCAACAGTATTTGCAATCCTCGCTCTTGTGCCTGTTGTATTTGTTGTAAAGGATTCAGACAGACTTCGCAAGCAAAAGCTCGAAGAGGCCAATACAGAAAAAGAAGCACTTGAAAACATTGTTGAAAATGATGTTAACTCTTTAGAAATAGCTGATGAAGCAACCGAAATAGAGGAATAAACTTATTGTTTTAAAACAACCAACAAAAAAAGGCACTCGTTTGAGTGCCTTTTGTTATGCTTTATCAAAGTGTCGGTTTTAGATTTTGTTGATGTCAAAGGGTGTGATTTGATAAACGTAATAGTTGAGCCAATTGTAAAAAAGCAGATTGGCTGTTGAACGCCAGCTCCAAGAGATATCCTTGCTGTCACCCTTGAAATAGTTTTCTGGGGCGTGGATTTTTTCACCCTTTGCAAGATCCCTCTCATATTCAGTGAGGAGAGTGCTTCTGTCATACTCTGCGTGTCCAGTGAAATAGAAGCTCTTGTTGTTGTGACGCTTTGCGATACATATGCCTGCTCTGTCGCTGACTGCGAGGATCTTCAAGTCCTTGCACCTTCTCACTGCGTCCTCGTCAATGGTGGTGTGTCTTGAATGGGGGATGTTGAACTCATCATTCATGCCCTTCAACAGCATATCGTTTTCAACCACTGCCCTTGTTTCAAAAACTCCAAACAGCTTTTCATCCAGAGGCTTTTTGTTGATGCCGTATTGATAATAGAGTGCAGCCTGTGCGCCCCAACATATATAAATGGTGCTGGTGACATTTTCCTCGGCAAAGTCGATGATTTCTGTCAGCTCCTTCCAGTATTTCACTTCCTCAAAGGGTATGTTTTCTACCGGTGCTCCTGTGACAATCATTCCGTCAAACTTCTTCTTTTTTGCCTCATCAAGAGTGCAGTAAAACCTTGACATATGGTCATCACTGACGTGAGTGCTTGTGTATGTCGCCATTTTGATGAGAGTGATGTTGATCTGCAAGGGGCTATTTGACAAAAGACGCACAAGCTGTGCTTCAGTCACTTCCTTTGTGGGCATAAGGTTGACAATGGCAATTTCAATGGGACGGATGTCCTGCTTGCCTGCTCTGTCACTGTCCATCACAAAGATCTTTTCTTTTGTCATAACCTTGTAGGCTGGCAAATCCTTTGGAATGATAATAGGCATAATGTTCTTCTTGTTGTATGTTATTTTACTGAGTCTAGTGCTTGCTTCAGGTCTGCAATCAGGTCAGCACTGCTTTCAAGTCCACAGCTTATTCTGACCAAATCGGCAGTTATTCCTGCTGAAATCAGCTCTTCATCTGTCATTTGACGATGTGTGGCACTTGCAGGGTGCAAGCAACAGCTTCTTGCATCGGCAACGTGAGTTTCAATGGCAATAAGCTTCAACTGCTTCATAAATGCCTCTGCATTTTTTCTGCCACCCTTGACACCAAAGCTGATGACGCCACAGGTTCCGTTGGGGCAATATTTCTTGGCGAGTGCATTGTATTTGTCGCCATCAAGGTCAGGGTAGGTCACCCATTCCACTTGGGGATGTGAACTTAAAAACTCTGCCACTGCTCTTCCGTTTTCTGTATGGCGTGCCATACGCACGTGAAGGCTTTCAAGCCCCATATTGATATAAAAGGCATGTTGAGGTGATTGGATTGCACCAAAGTCACGCATAAGCTGTGCTGTTGCCTTTGTGATGAATGCGCCCTCTTTGCCAAACTTTTCTGCATAGGTGATGCCGTGATAGCTGTCATCAGGAGTTGTAAGTCCGGGGAATTTGTCCCTATGTGCCATCCAGTCAAAGTTGCCTGCATCTATAATTGCACCACCAACAGACACTCCATGTCCGTCAATATACTTGGTGGTGGAGTGTGTGACAATGTCTGCACCCCATTCAATAGGTCTGCAATTTACGGGAGTGGTGAATGTATTGTCTATGATGAGAGGTATGCCATTTTTGTGTGCTACCCTTGCAAACAGCTCGATGTCAAGGACTGCAAGAGAGGGATTGGCAACAGTTTCACCAAAGATTGCCTTTGTATTTGGACGAATTTCTCTTTGGATTTCATCCTCTGTGCTGTCTGGTGAAATGAAGGTGAAATCAATGCCCATCTTCTTCATTGTCACAGAAAATAGGTTGAAGGTGCCACCATAAATGTTGGCACTTGACAAAATATGATCGCCACATTTTGCAATGTTGAATACAGCAAAAAAGTTGGCTGCTTGACCTGATGATGTCAGCATGCCTGCCTTGCCACCCTCAAGCTCTGCAAGCTTCTTGGCAACATAGTCGTTGGTGGGATTTTGAAGGCGTGTGTAAAAATATCCACTGGCTTCAAGGTCAAAGAGCTTGCCCATATCCTCGCTTGTGTCATACTTAAAGGTTGTGCTTTGGATGATGGGTATTTGTCTTGGCTCTCCGTTGCCTGGAGTATAACCACCTTGCACGCAAATTGTGTCAATATGTTTGTCCATAATATACCTTATCTTACGTTGTATTCCTTTTTGATTCGTTCAATCTTTCTGTCTTCTTCTCTACGCTTGATGCTTTCACGCTTATCGTGGGTTTCCTTACCCCTGCAAAGCCCCAGCTCTATCTTGACAAGGGCGTCCTTGAAATAGACCTTCAATGGCACAAGAGTGTAGCCCTTCTGCTCCACCTTAGCTTTGAGCTTGCGTATCTCTGCCTTGTTGAGAAGAAGCTTGCGATTGCGTCTGGGGTCATGGTTGTAATAGCTTCCCATTTGATAGGGTGCAATGTGCATGCCCACAGCAAAAACCTCGCCATTTTTGATTATGGCAAAGCTGTCACGGAGATTGACTGCTCCTTGACGGATGGACTTGACCTCACAGCCGACCAAAACAATGCCTGCCTCGTAGGTGTCCTCAACAAAATAATCGTGTCTGGCTTTTCTGTTTTCTGCAATAAGCTTCATAAATTTTATTATATACTACTTTTCTTTCTCTTTCAAGCAATTTGATTTTTTTGTCTTAAATAGACAAAATGTGACCTTCATCAATTGTTGAACGATGTCAGGGTCTCGCAAGAATAATAAAAAACGGCTCCTCAATGGGAGCCGTCAAATTCACATTATATGTTATGCAACAAAGCGAACAACGCAGAAGATGATTGCGCAGACAAGAATGAATG
>JAFWBH010000130.1 GCA_017507205.1 Clostridia bacterium | reverse complement strand
TCACCAGAAAGAAGAAGCTTCTTGAAAAGCAGAAGGAAGGCAAAAAGCGTATGCGCCGTGTAGGTAGCGTAGAAATTCCCAGTGAAGCGTTTGTCACAATTCTGAAAGTCGGTGATGATGACTAATTATGAAGCTCTACATCCACATTCCATTTTGTAAAAACAAGTGCCTGTATTGTGATTTCAAGAGCTTTCCCTGTGCTGACAATGGCAGAATTGATGAATATATCTCTGCACTAAGCAAGGAAATAGCTCTTGCAGGCAATGAATTTTTTGACAGAGAAATCACATCTATATATTTTGGTGGTGGAACTCCATCATTGCTCACTGTAGAGCAGTTTTCAAGTGTTTTCAACACAATCAAGCAATCCTTCAACATTCCACAAGACATTGAAATAACCGTTGAATGCAACCCAGAAAGCGTCACTGCTGAAAAGCTGTCAGCAATGGCGTCCTTTGGCGCAAACAGAATTAGCCTTGGAGTGCAATCGCTCTTTGACGACAATCTGAGGGCAATCGGCAGAGTCCACGACAGGCAAACGGCCATTGACAAAATCAAGCTCATCAACAAATTTTTCAGCAATCTATCAGTAGATTTTATCGTTGGACTTCCTTTTGACACAGAAAAGCGCATTGAAGAGGAGCTGAAAGAAGTTGCTCCTTTTGTTCAACACATTTCAGTCTATATGCTGTCAGTTGAATGTGGCACACCTCTTGAAAAGCTTGTTGAGGATGGCAAAATTATTGTTGCCGACTCTGACAAGCAGGTTGACCTCTTTGAAACTGCCTGCAAGACACTTCAAGAGCTAGGCTTTGAAAGATATGAGGTGAGCAACTTCTCAAAGGACGGCAAGCGTTCAAAGCACAACACAGGCTATTGGACAAGAGAGGAGTATTTAGGGTTGGGCTTAATCGCAAGCTCCTTGGTCAAAAATTATGCCAATAGTGGCAGTTCAGAGTCTCGTCACAAAAACACGGACAGCACTGAAAACTACCTGTTAGATAGCCGAAATTCTACAAAATATTACGATTTTTCGAGAGAAAGTGAGATTCTTTCTGACGAAGAAATATTTGAAGAAACTGTGATGCTTGCCCTTCGTTTAAATGACGGAATTGACAAAAAAATATTGGGAGAAAAAACTGACATTTTACTTTCAAAATTTGCTGATTTCGTCATTGATAAAGGCGACAAAATCGCCTTAAACGGCAACGGAATGGACATCATGAATCATATCCTTGTTGAGATTTTATAAAGCTTTGGCACCCTCTCAGCATTGATTACGCCAGAAGGCTTTTGACAAAACATAACAAAAATCCTGCCATTTATGGATTGGAATATTTACAATTAAATATTTTTCAGACAATTTCAGTTGTATTTTTTTGCAAATATTGCTATAATCAACTCACAAAACTCGGAGGTCGATATTGTGTCACCAGAACTGTCACTTTTTGAATCAACACCTTCAGCTCCATTAGCAATTGTTGCAACACCTGGCGCAAAGGAGCTTGCAGAGCTTATTGACAAACGCCTTGTTGCAATGTATAATGCGTCAGCACCCAAAAATGCACGCATTAAAAAAGGCTCTTTTCTTGTTGAAGCTGCCTGCCCAAGATTTACCAACGGCGATGCCAAGGGCATCATTATGGAGACCCTTCGTGGAAAAGACCTTTATGTTATATGTGATCCGGGCAACCATGGCATCACCTTTGATTTTTTTGGACAAAAAATTCCCCTTACCCCAGACGAACACTTCGCAGACTTAAAACGTATCATTTCAGCAGCAGGTGGAAAGCCTAGCCGTATCACTGTCATTATGCCCATGCTTTATGGTGGCAGACAGCACAGAAAGGCAGGCAGAGAATCTCTTGATTGCGCACTTATGCTTCAAGAGCTTCAAAATATGGGAGTAAGTGATGTCATCACCTTTGATGCGCATGACCCTCGTGTTCAAAACGCAGTGCCACTTATGGGCTTTGACAATTATTTTGCCAATTACCAAATTCTCAAGGCACTCGTAAAGAAATTCCCCGATATCGTCTTTGACAAGGAGCATCTTATGTGTGTATCTCCTGACGAAGGCGCAATGGGCAGAAACGTCTATTATGCAACAGTTTTGGGTCTTGACCTTGGCATGTTTTACAAACGCCGTGACTATTCAGTCATTGTCAATGGCAGAAATCCCATTGTTGCTCACGAATATATTGGCGCATCGGTCGAAGGCAAGGATGTCTTTGTTGCAGACGACATGATTGCAACAGGCGACAGCGTCATCAAGCTCGCAAAGGAAATCAAAGAAAAGGGCGCAAAAAGAGTTTTTCTCTCAGCAACCTTCTCTCTGTTTACAGAAGGCGTTGAAAAGTTCAACGAGGCATATAAAAATGGTTATTTTGACGCTGTCATTTCAACCAATCTCACATATCGCATTCCTGAGCTTAAGGGCTGTGGCTGGTTTATTGAGGCGGACATTTCAAAATATATTGCATATATTATTGCTGCAGCCAACTATAACGAATCAGTGTCAAGCCTTCTTGATCCTTTTGAAAAGATACACGCACTTGTAAATTCACACAACGCAAAATAGTGGTGTGAGATAAGGAGGATATTTTGAAACTTACATGGTTGGGTCACTCGGCATTTAAGCTTGAAGAAAGCACCGGCACCACAGTAGTCACAGACCCATTCGATGAAAAAATCGGTTATAGCATGGCAGATGTTGAAGCAGACATCGTCACCATTTCACATGGCCATCATGACCACAGCAACGTTTCAGCAGTAAAAGGCAACCCCACTGTCATTCGCAACGCAGGCTTTTATGAGATTGGTGGTGTGCATATGTTCGCACAAAAGTCATACCATGATGAAAATAAGGGCGCAGATAGAGGAAGCAACCTTGTCTTTAAGTTCCGTATGGACGGCGTTGAGATTTGTCATATGGGTGACATTGGCGAGGAATGCTCAACAATGCTTGTAGAAAGCATGGTTCCTGTCAACATTCTGCTTATTCCCGTTGGTGGCACATATACCATTGACGCAGAGACAGCCAAGGATTTCGTTGACAAGATTATGCCTGACATCGTCATACCTATGCATTACAGAACAAAGGATTGTGAGCTTGACATTGACAAAGTAAGCGAATTCCTTAGTCTGTTTGATGATGATGACATTGTGCAGGTTGAAGGAGATACGGTTGAATTTGATCGTGCCGACTTTGACGGAGAAAGCACAAAGGTTTACGTTTTAGAAAAATTTTAATCAACTTACGCTTTATAATCTCTGTCCTCCCTTGATCCACTTGTGGAGGATAGAGCTTGAAAATACTTATGCTTCAATTCTTGCAAGAAATTGTATGGATTGAATTTTAAACACTTACCTTTGCAGTTCGCTGCAGCTTTAACAAATCCCAAACAAAACAAAAAGAAAGAACAAAACTATATAAGGAGCAGTATGGAAAAATATACCATTGAACAGCTAGATGCCAAAACCATCTTTGAGGTCAGAGATATTGCAAAGGAAGTCGGCGTATCTTCACCCACAAAGATGAAGAAAAGCGATCTCATTGATATGATCCTTAAAATTACCAATGAGGAAATTGTTGTGCCTGAACGTCCCAAGCGTGGCAGACCACCCAAAGAGGCTTATAATAGGGATGAAGGACACTATGAGGACAACAATGAATCTGAAGAGGAAGAGCAATCAGTAAGATGCGATAAATATGTAGTTAAGCCTGCATTCAGACCAATGAATAGAAACGGCGGCGGATATTTTCAGGGTGACTTTGATCTTCGCCAAGGCAGTGCAGAGCAGGAAAGAAGTGGCTTTCTTGAAATAAATCCAGATGGTTATGGATTTCTTCGTGTCAAGAACGGAGAAATTAATGACATGGATGCATATGTGCCAGCTCCCAAAATCAAGCAATATGGTTTGAGAAGGGGTGACTTTGTTTGTGCAAAATGCAAAACCATGCAAGAGGGAAAACCCCCTGCAGTTGTCAGTGTGACAAGCATCAACGGCAAGGATATTGCTCTGATTGGCAGACGCCCAAACTTTGATGAGCTTGTTGCAATATATCCAGATGAAAGGCTTCGTCTTGAAATCCCAGGAAAACCAAGGGAATACGCCACCCGTTGTGTTGACCTTGTTGCTCCAATAGGAAAGGGTCAGAGAGGCATTATTGTTTCACCCCCCAAGGCAGGCAAGACAACAATGCTCAAAATGATTGCCAATTCGATCTCTGAAAATTATCCTGAGGTTGTTCTCCTTGTCCTTCTCATTGACGAACGTCCCGAGGAAGTGACGGATATGCAACGTAGTATAAAGGGTGAGGTTATTTATTCAACATTTGATGAGCTTCCTGAGCATCACACAAAAACGGCTGAGATGCTTCTTGAAAGAGCAAAGAGAATGGTTGAAACAGGCAAGGACGTTGTCATTCTTATGGACAGCTTGACCCGTCTTGCAAGAGCATACAACCTTACAAATCCCCCTACAGGCAGAACATTGTCTGGTGGTATTGATCCCGGTGCTTTACATCCACCAAAGAGATTCTTTGGTTCTGCTCGTAAAATTGAGAACGGTGGCTCATTGACAATTATTGCAACTGCATTGATTGACACTGGCTCAAGAATGGATGAAGTCATATTTGAAGAATTCAAAGGCACAGGCAATATGGAAATTTATCTTGACAGGAAGCTCCAAGAAAAGAGAGTATTTCCTGCAATCGACCTTGCAAAGAGTGGCACAAGAAGAGAAGAACTGCTCCTTTCACCCACAGAGCTTGAGGGAACATGGGCAGTACGCAAGCTTTTATCATCTGGAGATAGCATTGAAGCGACAGAGAATCTGCTCAATATGCTCGTAAAATCAGTGTCAAATTCAGAATTTATGGAGCAGGTAAGCACACAACTTACGAAGTGGCAAAAGGATGGCTTTGTATTTAGAAAACCAATGAATTAACTTTATGGAAACACTACACGATGACAAAATAATAATTAATGAACAAGGCATTGAGACTTTGCCCGATTCAAAGCGAGACCAGACGGTCGCCAAATCTGAATCGAACAATGAGTCAAACCAACCTGTAATCAGCGAAAAAGAGGCCTTAAACGGCGTCAGAGTGCTGACTGAGGAGGCTGTCGAGGTCGATATGTATGACTTTGACAAAACTGCAATCCCCTTTGACAGCCAGCTCAAATACTGGGGATACTGCATGCTCCATAATCCTTGGATTATATTAATGCTGCCTTTCCAATTTATATGGGGAGTTATGATGGGGATGAAAATTATTTCTGTCAAAACTTGTAAGAAGGTCGCATTTTGGTTTGCAAACTTTATCAACAATAAGCGCAATGTTGAGAAGTTCTGGGATAAATATGAGAAGCAGATTTATGATTGGTTCCGTCCTGAAAATAGAAATGGCAGAAAAACCGTTCTAATTAGCGCAAGCCCTGATTTTCTCATTGAAGAGATTGCACGCCGTATGGGCATTGATTATTGCATCGCAACAACGTGCAGTAAGCGCTATACAATGATAGGTGAAATCTGCAGACGAGAAGAGAAGGTTGTGCGTCTTAAAAAGCAACTTCCCAACATTATCGTCAAGGATGTTTACAGCGATTCAATTAATTCTGACAAATACATCTTCAATCTTGGAGAGAGATGTTTCCTCGCAACCAAGGGCGAGCTTAAGGAGATTGAAAAGCCGTCCCTTGATGTTGTCGACAAAAAAGACATCTACGCAAAATAGCTACATAGTTTAAACATTACCATGTTGAAAAAGGCACTAAAATGTGCCTTTTTTTTGTTGCTTTGATTTGTAAAAATAGTGCAAGCAAAATTTGTAAAGGCATTTTTATCAAACTATTTTGAGTAGATAAACGTCTGAAAATGTAAAAAATGATAATTTTAGTGCTTGTGCAAAAAAAACAGGGAAATATATAAAGATAAAATAAAAGGCGAACCGAAGTTCGCCTTTTAAACTAGCTTTGTTTTATTGGAATGTGTATGTCACTTTAACGGATGCGCCACCAGCCATATTGTAGTTGATTATGAGAGATTGAAGTCTTTCACATGGTCTTGGTTGACGTTGCCAATGATTGTTTTTACGCCATCATTTTCAGAATGTATGGTTCCAACAAAATAGTCTTTGTTGAAACTCAATGAAGGGCTTGTGATTGCATCAACGGGGATGCTTTCTGCGTTGCCGTTGAGGTCGATGATTTTTCCGTTGTTAACTGTTGCACTGCCGTTTTCAGTGTTGATCATATTTGAAGGCATTGTAAAAGTGCCGTCTTCATTTTCTACGATTTCTGCAAGTGATTGCAC